>JACORX010000312.1 GCA_016179165.1 Candidatus Rokuibacteriota bacterium
CAGGATCTTGAAGATCAGCTCCTGCTTCCGGAGGCCGCTGAAGCCCTGGACGCCAAGGTCCTTGGCGACCGCGTTCAGCTCGGTGATGGTCTTATCCTTCAACTCGGACAGGTTCATCCTGTTGCCTCCTGCCCCACCGGACTCGGACGAGGCCTCATCGGTGGCGTCGGACTTCTGCGGCGAGGGCCGCCCGGGACTACGTTGCGAGATGGCGATCTCCGGGGGGTTGAATGTGTACGGGGCACTGAAACCGACTAGTTCGATCAATCTCCCATAGCCCCGCGGGAGATGTCAAACGAATTCTCGGGGCCTTCAGGCTGTCAGAGACGCATCTCGATAATGGCCTTGCCTCGGATCTCGACCAGCCATTCGTTAAGCCGAACTTCGTACTTCTGCTTGTACAGGATGTCGCGGATCTGGTTGCGCGCGTGGGTCAGCTGCTCGCCCGCCAGGGTCTCCTTGGACTCGAGCTCGAACAGGTGGAAGCCGACCTCGGAGCGGAACGGTGGCGAGTGCTCCCCAGGTGAGAGCCTCAGGATGGCCTTCTCGATATCGGGCGCCAGCTCTCCCCGCTTGAGCACACCGAGCCGGCCGCCATTCTTGGCGGTCGCGGTATCGTCGGAGAACTCCCGCGCCAGCTCGCCGAACTCCTCTCCGCCCATGACGCGCGTGTAGACGTCCTCCGCCCGCCGCCTCCCAGCCCGCCAGCCGTCCTCCCCCGCCCCCGCGGGCGGCACGAAAAGAATGTGCCGCGCCTCGAAAGAGAGACCCGTCTCGAGCTTCTCGCGGTTGGCGTTGAGGTATTGGTCGATATCCTCCTCCGTCACCGAGATGCGGAGGTTGACCTTGCGGCGCTTGATGCGCTCCACCAGCAGCTGCTCCCGAAGCCGCTTCTTGACTCCGTCCAGGCTCAGCCCCTGGGCCTTGACCATCTGTTCGAATTCGACCTCGTTCTTGGCGCCCAGCCGCTTCTGGATCTCGTCGAGCTGCTCCTTCATCTCCGCGTCGTCCACGACGATCTTCTCGCGCTCGGCCTGCTGGAGCTGGAGGCGCTTCTCGATGATGCCGGCCAGCGTCTTCTCGCGAAGCGCCGCGCGCCCCGCGGGCGTCGACGGCGCCTGCTTGGTCTCGTAGACGGCATAGGCCTCCGCCTCCTCCAGCTCGTACAGCGTGACGGCGTCGCTGTTGACGACGCAGATGACGCGGTCCACGACCAAGTCGTCGTCCGTGGGCGGCGCGGGCCGCGAAAGGATCGGGGCGCGGACCTCGTGGGGAGGCGGCGGGGGCGATGGGGGCTCGGGCGCCTTGGCCTTGCCCACGAGCGGCACCCAGGAAGGGGCGGAGCAGCCGGACAGAGCCGAAAGCACGGCGGCAGCCAGGACGAGGCGCGCCGCACCGCTCACGCGAGAGACTCCAGGAGGGCCCGGAGCGCGTCGCGCACCACCGGCCAGGGGCCCGCAGGGATCGCTGCCTCCAACATGAATTCCTTCCGCATGCGCACTCCGCCGCCGCTCCGGCCGATGACGGCCAGGATCCGCTCGGGCGTTACGGGCGTCGACGGGGCGAAGGTCACGAGCGCCCGGCCTCCGCCGGCCTCGACGCGCTCGGCGTGAAGTCGCCGGGCCAGCGCCCGAAGCCCGACCACCTCGAGCAGCGCCTCCACCGGCGGCGGCGGCGGGCCGAAGCGGTCCACCAGCTCGGCCCGCATCTCCACGATCGCCCCGTCCCCGCCTCCGTCCAAGTCCGTCAACCGCTGGTAGATCGCGAGCCGCTGATTGACCTCGGGGACGTAGGCGTCAGGCAGGAGCGCCTCGACGCCCACCGTAATGACCGGATCCACCGTGGTTCCGGCCGGTTCGCCCTTCAATTCTCTCACGGCCTCGGCCAGGAGCTTGGTGTAGAGATCGAACCCCACGGCCGCGATGTGGCCGTGCTGCTCGGCGCCGAGCAGGTTGCCCGAGCCGCGGATCTCCAGGTCACGCATGGCGAGCCGGAAGCCGGCGCCGAGCTCCGTCATGTCCTCGATGACGCGCAGGCGCCGCTGCGCCGTCTCGTCGAGACGGCCGTCGGCGGGCACCAAGAGGTACGCGTAGGCCTGCTGGCGCTCCCGTCCGACGCGTCCGCGCAGCTGGTAGAGCTGGGCCAGGCCGAAGCGGTCGGCACGGTTGATGATGATCGTGTTCGACGCCGGGATGTCGAGCCCCGACTCGACAATGGCCGTCGAGACCAGCACGTCGGCCTGCCCGTCGACGAACTTGATCATCACCGACTCGAGCTCCCGCTCGCCCATCTGCCCGTGCCCCATGACCACCCGCGCCTCGGGGCAGAGCGCCCGGATGAAGGCGGTCATGGACGACAGCGACTGGACGCGGTTGTGGACGAAGAAGACCTGGCCGCCGCGGCCGAGCTCCCGCTCGATCGCCTCCTTGATCACGGCACGGCTGAAGCCGGTGACCACGGTCTCAACCGGCAGCCGGTCGAGCGGCGGCGTCTCGATCACCGAGAGGTCTCGCACACCCGCCAGCGACATGTACAGCGTGCGCGGGATCGGCGTGGCCGTGAGCGTCAGCGCGTCCACCGACGCGCGCAGCTGCTTGACGCGCTCCTTGTGGGTGACGCCGAAACGGTGCTCCTCGTCCACCACGAGGAGACCCAAGTTGCGAAATTGCACGTCCTTGGAGAGCAGCCGGTGGGTCCCGATGACGACGTCCACGGCGCCTGTCCGCAGGCCCTCGACGACCGCCTTCTGCTCTTTCGGGCTGCGGAATCGCGAGAGAACCTCCACGCGCGCCGGGAACGCGCTGAAGCGGTCGCTGAAGGTGTGGAAGTGCTGCTGGGCGAGCACGGTGGTCGGCACGAGAACAGCCACCTGACGGCCGTCGGCCACCGCCTTGAAGGCCGCGCGCAGCGCGACTTCGGTCTTGCCGTAGCCCACGTCACCCGCCACGAGCCGGTCCATGGGGCGCGGGCGCTCGAGGTCGGCCTTGACGTCTTCGATGGCACGCAGCTGGGCGGGCGTCTCCTCGAAGCGGAAAGCCGCCTCGAACTCGCGCTGCCAAGGCGTGTCGGGGGAAAAGGGCGCCCGCTCGGCGACGGAGCGGGCTGCGTAGAGACGGAGGAGCTGCTCGGCCATCTGGCGAACGGCCGCCCGTACCGACTCCTTGATGCGCTGCCAGGCGCCGCCGCCCATGCGGTCGAGCCGAGCCGCGCCCGAGGGCGCGCCCATGTACTTGGAGATGAGGTCGAGCCGCTCGACGGGCAGGTAGAGCCGGCCGCCCTCGGCGTACTCGAGGAGGAGGAAGTCGGCTTCGCGGCCGTCCACGGGCAAGGTCGTCAGCCCGTGGTAGCGGCCGACGCCGTGGGACTCGTGGACCACGAGGTCGTTGGGGTTGAGGTCCGTGAAGGCCGCGATGGCCTGGCCCCGCTGGAAGACCGGGCGGCGAAGCCGGCGGCGCCGCGCGCCGAAGATGTCTTCCTCGGCGAGAAGGACGAGACCCAGCGCCGGCAGCTGGAAGCCGGCGGCGCAATCGCCCGCGATGACACCGAGCCCCTCACCGCTCCAGAGGGACGCCCCGGGCCAGGGCTCGAGGTCGTGCTCGGCCAGGATGCCCCGGAGACGGGTCGCCTGCTGCTCGTCGTCCACAACGAGGCGCACGGCGAAGCCCTCGGCCCGCCAGGCTCGGATCTCGCCGGCCAGCTCCTTGAAGCGGCCCTGGAAGCCGCCCTGGAAGCCGCCCACCGAGCGCGTGCCCATGGCGACGCGCGGCGCGCTCCCGGCTCTGCGCTGGAGCAGCGGCAGCTCGATCCGCTGGAAGCCGGACAGCGCCTCCGCGAGCGGTACGGCCGAGGGCGCGTCCTCCGGTGGCGCTTCGAGGAGCGTCGGGTCGTCGAGAATCACCAGCGCGTCACTCGGAAGCCAGGCCGAGAGCAGGACGGCGGAGCCCGGATCGGCCCCGAGCGGCAGGACGACGATCTCGCGGAGCGACTCCACCGAGCGCTGGGTCGTGGGGTCGAAGAGACGCAGCGACTCGACCTCGTCGCCCAGGAACTCGGCCCGCACAGGCCGCTCGCGCGCGGGCGAGAACACGTCCACGATCCCGCCCCTGAGACTCCACTGCCCGACCTCGACCACGGTGTCCACGCGCTCGTAGCCCGCGGCCTCGAGCCGGACGAGGAGCGTCTCGCGATCGATCGCGCCGCCGACCTCCAGGGAGAAGGTGCGCACGCGGAACTCACCGGGCGGGAGCAGCGGGGCGGCGAGCGCGGAGGGCGTCGCGACCACGACGACGGGGCGCCCGCGCGCCATATGGTGGCAGGCCCGCGCGCGCTCGGCCGCCTGGTCCCGATGCCGCCCTCGCCACGAGGCGGGCTCGGCGGGCGGGAACTCCAGCACGGGCGCCGCGCCTGCGCCCTCGATGCTCTCCAGGAAGAAGCGGGCGTCCTCGGCCATCCTGTGCCGCTCCGGCATTCCGGGTGCCAGCAGCAGCGCGGGCCGTCCCGTCTGGCTCACGAGAGCGGCGGCCACGAGGGCGCGGGCCGAGCCCCAGAGCCCGTCGGCCTGGAGACAAGGAACTCCCCGGGCGAGGGCCGCTCCTATCTCTCCAAGCGCGGCCCACCGGGACAGGATCGACTCCGAAGCCGTGACATTCATGAACGCTGGCTGCGTGACTCCGGGATCTACGCTACCACTACCAGCAAGGAGCGCGCGGAGATGGAATTCAGGCTCTGGTGCCCTGAGCCAGATAGAAGCTCAGGGTTTCGAGCTCGATGGAGAGGTCCACGCTCTTGAAGCGGACGTCCTTCGGCGGGCGCATCCGGCCGGGGGCGAAATTGAGGATCGCCTTGATGCCTGCCCCGACGAGGGCCTCCGTGACGGGCTGCGCCGACTCGGCGGGCACGGCCACGATGGCGAGCTGGAGGTTGCGCGCCTTGGCCTCCCTGGGCAGATCGCGGAGCGGCAGGATAGGCACGCCCCCGGCCGCCTGCCCGAGCTTGGCTGGGTCGTCGTCGAAGATGGCCGCGATCCGGAAGCCCTGGCGCGCGAAACCCTTGTAGTGGAAGAGCGCGGAGCCGAGGTTGCCGAAACCGACGAGCGCCACCTGCCACTCGCGATCGAGCCCGAGGATGCGTTGCAGCTCCGCCTTGAGCCCCGAGACGTAGTAGCCGATGCCGCGCACACCGAACTCGCCGAAGTAGGCGAGGTCCTTCCTGACCTGCGCGGAGTTCAGGCTGAAGCGCTCGGCCAGATCCTGGGAGGAGATCGTCTTGACGCCGTCCTCCTCGATCTGCTGGAGGCAGCGCGTGTAGACGGACAGCCTCCGCACCGTCATCTCGGGGATGCGGGGAATCTTGAAGTGAGAGCGTCGGGCCATCGCGGCGCGGCTCCGGGCGTCCCGGGCGCGCGGCCCGGGACGCCCGAGACCCAGGCTGTCGCTACGACTTCACGAACAGCAGGATGACCGCGATGACGAAGACGAACAGCACCAACGACTCGATGAAGGCCAGGCCGAGCAGCATCGCGGTCTGGATGCGCGCGATGGCGCCGGGCTGGCGCGCCATGGCATCCACGGCGGAGCCGGCCGCGCGCCCCTGGCCCAGGCCGCAGAGGCCCGCGGCCAGACCGAAACCGATCCCGGCAGCCAGGAAGGCGAAGGCCTTCGGGAGATCGCCCGCCCCGGCCTCGGCCGCCCAGGCCATCGCGGGGGCCGTCAGAACCGCCATCAGAGTCAGAGTGAGAATGCGTCGCACGGCGTTCCTCCTTGTGGTGGTGATTGCAACCTAGTGGTGTTCGGTTTCCTCGACGGCCGCGGCGATGTAGAGCATGGCCAGCTTGCAGAAGATGAAGGTCTGGATCAGCGCCACGAGGATCTTGAGCGGGAGCAGGAAGCCGATCACGAAGACGACCAGGATGGCCGCCGCAGGCGCCCCTATCAGGATCCCGCCCAGCGAGCCGGAGAACGCCCAACCCAGCATCCCGTCCAGCCCCATCATGAAGAAGAAGATCGCGAGCAGGATGTGGCCCGCCATCATGTTGCCGAAGAGGCGGAGCGACAGCGACAGCGGCCGGGCGCAGTGGCTGATGATCTCGATGACGAACATCAGCGGCTTGAGCGCCGTGGGCACGGGACCCGCGAAGTGCTTGAGGTAGGGCACCAGCCCCTGCTTCCTGACGCCGATCCAGTGGTACGTGAAGAACACGATGAGCGCGCAGGCCGCGGTGGTGTTGAGGTTGGCCGTCGGCGCAATCAAGCCGGGCACGAGCCCCATCAGATTCGACGTCAGGATGAACAGCCCGAGCGTCGCGATGAGCGGAAGATAGCGGCGGCCGCCGTGCCCGATGGTTTCGTCGATCTCGTTCACGAACTGCTCGAGCACGACTTCCATGAAATTCTGCGATCCGCGCGGCACCATCTGGAGCCGGCGCGTGGCAACGACGGCCACGACGAGCAGGATCCCCATGACGATCCACATGTAGAGGACCTGGTCCGGGATCGAGGGGAAGCGGAAGATGGGCGGGTGCTCGATGAGCTCCATGGGCCTAGGCGTCCCCGGGGACTTCTGTGGGCTCTTCCCGGCGGGAATGCAGCAGCCCCTGAACGAAAAGGACGGGCGGCAGGGCGGCCAGCCCCAGTCCCACGCCCGCGGGATGGGCCCAGCCCTGGGCGACCAGCAGGCCGAGCCCTCCGAGCGTGACGAACTGGCGCAACCCGATGCGTCCGACGCGCGCGAGACCGCCGCGCCCCTCGACCACGAGAAGGACGGCGCGCCCGACTTCGAGCGCGAGCCAGCGGAAGTTGATCAGCGCGATCCCGCCGCCGCCCGCCACTCCGGCCGCAGCCGGGACTCCCGCGAGCCACCAAGCCGCACCGCTCAGCATCGCGACGGTGCAGGCGCCCGCCCACATCACGCGCGAGGTCAGGTCAGCTGCTGTCATCAGATTGATCCATCCCGTTCAAAGCCTTGATGGTGCGGTAGAAGTTCACGCCGGCGGCCGCGATGCCGAGCCCGAGCCCGATCAGCAGGAACCACGGCTGCGTCCCCAGCCACCGATCCGCAAAGTACCCGACGCCGAGCCCGACGGCGACACACGCGAAGAGCATGGTGCCGAGACTGACGAGCTGGGCGGTCTGTCCCGGTGACGGCTTTCCACTGCCTCCCGCCATGTGAATAGGAACACTATCACACCGTTTTGGGGAAGACAAGGCGGCGCAAAGAGCTTATTTCATGGGTGAAACAGCCAATCAGGCTCCGTCGGTTCCGCACAAAGCCATCCATCCGACAGTACGTGAAGCCTAGCCGAACACCCCGCCCATGCGGCCGGCCGCGAGACGGTTGATGACGACGACGCTAAGCGCAGCGACCGCGATCAGGATGACGCCGAGCGCGGCCGCCTCGCTCGACGAGCCCGCGATGTAGAAGGCGAAGATGCCGTTGGTGACCATTTCCCAGCCGCCGAGGGCCAGGAAGAGCACGGCCGAGGCCTCCTGGAGCGAGGTCATGAAGGAGAAGAGGCTGCCCACGACGACCCCCTTCCAGATGAGCGGCAGCGTCACGTCGCGAAAGGCGCGCAGGCCCGAGGCGCCCACGCTCGCGGCCGCCTCCTCCATCGAGCGGTGGACGAGTTGCAGTGAGGAGTAGGCGCCGCGCACCGTGTACGGCAGGCGCCGCACCGCCAGCACCAGCGGCATGACGATCCAGTAGGAGGTCAGGCCACGGTCGAAGCCCGGCAGGTCGAAGTGGAAGGCGCGGATGTAGGCGATGCCGATCGCCGTGCCCGGCACCGCCAGGATCAAGGTGTTCAGCGAGTCGAGCGCGCCACGCCCCGGCATGGTCGAGCGGCCGAGGATCCAGGCGATGGGCACGCCGACGACGATACAGAGCACCACCGCGAGCCCCGAGTAGAGGAAGCTGTTGACGATGTACTTCGGGGTCTCGACGATGACGCGCTCGAAGTGCTGGAGCGTGTAGGAGAGCGGCAGCGGCGTCAGCGCCCACCCCCTGCTGAAAGACGCCAGCGCCACGCCGACGTACGGGATGAAGGACAGCAGCATGAGGACCGAGAGGAAGGCGACGGCCGCGGCCTGGCGCGGCGGGGAGAGGCGACGGCGCGCGACCACCGAGTAGGACAAAGACGAATAGTCCTTGAGGCCGACCCAGCGGCGGGCCACCAAGAGAAACACGACGGCCAAGAACACCATCAGCGCGGAGATGACGATGCCCATCCGGAAGATCCGCCGATCCACGAACTGCACGATGTTGAGATAGGCCTGGGGCGCGAGGAGATCCTGGACGCCCAGGATGAGCGGCGTGGCGAAGTCGGAAAAGGTCCAGATGAAGACGAGAAGCGCGCCCGCGACGTAGCCCGGCGTGGTCAGCGGCAGGGTGATCGTCCAGAACTTCTTCCAGCCGCGGGCGCCTACGCTCTCCGCCGCCTCTTCGAGCGCGGGGTCGATCTTGCCGAGGGCGTCGACCACGTTGAGCGTGATCATCGGAAAGAGGTGGAGGGTCTCCACCAGCACGACGCCGTGGATGCCGTACAGGAAGTTGATGGGCTTGAGCATGTCGAAGAGGTCCATCAGCAGCACGTTGACCGAGCCCGCCCGCCCCAGGATGAACGTGAAGCCGAGCGTCCCGACGAGCGGCGGCGAGATGATGGGGATCAGGGTCAGGTAGCTGAAGAGGCCCCGGCCCCGGAAGTCGTAGCGCACCAGGAGGAAGGCGACCGCGATGCCGATCACTGAAGAGGCGGCCACGGTCGCGACACCAAGGACGAGCGACTTCCAGAGCGCGCGCAGGTAGAAGCTGTCGGTGAAGAAGCCGGCGAAGTTGGCGAGGGTCAGCCGCCCCGCCTCGTCGGTGACCGCGTCGTAGAAGATGCGCGTCAGCGGGTAGACGAGGAACAGCGCGAGGAACAGCCAGATGAGGGCGACGCCGAGCGCCCCGAGGGCGCGGGGCCTAGGCATCTTCGGGAGCATCGGGGGCGACGGCCAGGGTCACGGAGGCGGGAAAACCGACAACGACCTCTCGGCCGATCGGCAGCGGCTCGTGGTGCCACGGGTCGCGGATGTCGGCCTTGAGGATCTGGCCGCCTTGGGCCTCAATGTCATACCGGAGGGCGTTGCCGAGGTAGGCGACGAAGCTCACGCGACCGCTCACCACGTTCCCGCCATCCGTCGTTCGGACCGAGCCGATCGTGACGTTCTCGGGGCGGATGGCCAGCACGCACCGGTCACCGACGGGCCCGCTCGGGACGGCGCGGAGCCGGCCGAGCGCGGTGTTCACCACAAGCTCGGCTCCCGCGCGAGCGCTCACGCGCCCGGGAACGAGGTTGTTGGTGCCGACGAAATCCGCGACGAAGCGAGTGCGCGGGCGCTCGTAGAGATCCTTCGGCGCGCCGACCTGGAGCACGCGGCCGTCCTTCATCACCGCCACGCGGTCGGAGAGCGACAGCGCCTCCTCCTGGTCGTGGGTGACGTAGATGGTCGTGATGCCGAGCTCCTGCTGGAGCTTGCGGATCTCGGCGCGCACCTGGACGCGGATCTTCGCGTCCAGGTTCGAGAGCGGCTCGTCGAGCAGGAGGATGTCCGGGTTGAGCACGAGCGCCCGGGCAAGGGCCACCCGCTGCTGCTGACCGCCCGAGAGCTGCCCCGGGTAGCGCGACTCGAAGCCCGTGAGGTTGACCTTGCGGAGCCCTTCGTGGAGCCGCGCCGCCACCTCGGCCGGCCCGAGCTTTCGCAGCTTGAGGCCGTAGGCGACATTGGCCGCCGCCGTCATGTGGGGCCAGAGCGCGTAGTTCTGGAACACCATGCCGATGTTCCGCTCGTAGGGGGGGAGACCGCTCACCACGCGGTCGCCGAAGCGGATCTCGCCCGCGTCGGGCTGGTAAAAGCCGGCCAGGAGCCTCAACAGCGTCGTCTTGCCGCAGCCCGAGGGGCCCAGGAGCGTGAACAGCTCGCCGTCACGCACGGTGAGATCGGCCCGATCCACCGCGGTAACGGCGCCGAACCGCTTGACGACCTCGCGGATCGTGATCTCCACGGCCTACTTCTTCTTCAGGTCCTCCCACTTGGCCTCGATGTCGCTGCGGAACCGCACCTTGAGCGCGTCGGAGCGCTTGGCGGCGACGGCCTCGTCGTAGACGTTGGCGACCTCGCGGTCGAAGTACGAGCGGACGCCGCCCGTGAACTCCACGGCCAGCTCCGCCGTCGAGCCGGGCACGCCCTGGACCTTGAACTTGGGCGTGATCGGGAAGAGCCCGCGCTCCATGAAGACCTTCTGCCCCCGCTCGGTCAGGAGGAACTCGATGAAAGCCCGCGCCGCTTTCGGGTTGCGCGCACCGGCCAGGATGGCCATCGGCTCGGGCGTCACGAAGGCGTACGTGGGCGCGACGAACTTGATGTCGAAGCCCGCCAGCTTCTCCTCGAAGGCCATGTAGGAAGGCACCGCGAAGCCCGCGGCGAACTCGCCCTTGGCGACGACGGTCGGCACGTCACGGCTGCGCGCCGTGAAATGTCCCGTGTTCGCGGCCAGGCGCGCCAGCCACTCCCAGCCCTTGTCCTCGCCGAAGCGCGAGAGCATCACCTCGTACGTCGCGTTCGAGGAAGACGAGCGCGTCGGCGCGCACTGGGCGACCTCACCCTTGAGCTTGGGGTTGAGGAGATCCTCCCACTCCTTCGGCTCCGGCGCCCCGAGCCGCTGGATGCGCTTGGGGTTGTACACGAGCCCGTACGGCTCGAGCGCGGTGCCGACCCAGAAGCCGTCCTTGTCCTTGAGCGGGATGGGCTTGGGCTTGCCGATCGAGGCGGGGATGGAGTCCCACGCGGCCGTGGAGATCTCGACCTTCTGGAGGAGCTTCTGCTCGGCGAGCTTCTCGAACAGCGCCGACTCGCCGCCCCAGAAGATGTCCACCTCCGGCTTGCCCTTCCACTCCGTGATGCGTCCGTAGGCGACGGGCGTCCCGGCCGGGATGGCGCTGACCTTGACCGTGACGTTCCACCTCTCCTTCGCGTAGTCGGCGAAGGCCTTGAGCGCCGCGTCGTGGATGAACTTCGACACGGGGGTGATGAGGTTCAGCTCGCTCTCGACAGGGGCCGGGCCCTGGGCGTAGCTCCGGCCCGCAAAGCCGGAAGGGGCCAGCAGCGCGGCCAGCGCTGCCAGGACTGCGATCAATCGCACCATGGATGCCTCCTTTAACAAGGGTTACGGCTCCGCCCAGCCCCGGGCGCGCTCGACGGCCCGGCCCCACCCGGCATAGCCCGCCTCGCGAGCCGCGGTGACCGCCGACGGCGTGAAGCGGCGCTCGAGGCGCCAGCGGCTCGCCAGGTCGCCCAGCTTCCACAAACCGGCGCCCACCCCGGCCAGGAACGCGGCGCCCATCCCCGTCGTCTCGGTGACGGCGGGGCGGAGCACCTCGACGTTTAGCACGTCGGCCTGGAACTGGCAGAGAAAGTTGTTGGCCGCGGCGCCGCCGTCCACGCGCAGCGCCCTTCGCTCAGCGCGCGCCTCGAGCGTCATGGCGTCGAGCACGTCGCGGTTCTGGTAGGCGATCGCCTCGAGCGCCGCGCGCGCGATATGCGCCTTGGTGGTCCCGCGCGTCAAGCCGACGAGCACGCCGCGCGCGTACGGGTCCCAGTAGGGCGCGCCCAGGCCCGTGAAGGCCGGGACGAGGTACACGCCGCCCGCGTCCGCGACCGACTCGGCCAGGCCCTCGGTCTCGGCCGCGTTCTTAATGATGCCCAGGCCGTCGCGCAGCCACTGGACCACGGCACCGCCGATGAACACGCTGCCCTCGAGCGCGTAGGTCGCCGCGCCGTCGAGCTGCCAGGCGACGGTGGTAAGGAGGCCGTGCTCGGACGCGACCGGTGTGTCGCCCGTGTTCAGCAGAAGAAAGCAGCCGGTGCCGTAGGTGTTCTTGGCCATGCCGGGCTCGAAACAGCACTGGCCGAAGAGCGCCGATTGCTGATCCCCCGCGATTCCCGTCACCGGGATGCCGGCCGGGAGGGCGCCCGCGGCCGTTTCCCCAGCGCCCGCGGCCGTTTCCCCGAAAAAACCAGCGGACGGCTTGACCTCCGGCAGGAGCGCCCGCGGCACGCCGAGCGCCTCGCACAACGCCTCGTCCCAGCGGAGCGCGCGGATGTCGAAGCAGAGCGTCCGCGAGGCGTTCGACGGGTCCGTGGCGTGGACGGCGCCGCCGGTGAGCCGCCAGAGGAGCCACGAGTCCACGGTGCCGAAGCAGAGCTCGCCGCGCTCGGCGCGCTCCCGCGCCCCCGGCACCTCGTCGAGCAGCCAGCGGATCTTGGTGCCGGAGAAGTACGGGTCGAGCATAAGGCCGGTCTTGCGCCTGAACTCGGCCTCGTGCCCCTCGGACTTGAGGCGCTCGCAGAAGGGCGCCGTCCGGCGGCATTGCCAGACGATAGCGCGATGCACGGGGCGACCCGAGGCGCGCTCCCACAGCACCGAGGTCTCACGCTGGTTGGTGATGCCTATGGCCGCGATGTCCGCGCCTGAGGCGCGCGACGTAGACAGTGCTTTGCGAATGGCCTGAGTCGTGGTCTGCCAGATCTCCTCGGCGTCGTGCTCGACCCAACCCGGCTTGGGGTAGTACTGCGGCAGTGGAACGTAGCCGCTCCCCCGGACCGCGCCGTCGGGGTCCACGACGAGCGCGCGGGACCCCGTCGTACCCTGGTCCAGCGCCAGGACGAACCGGCGCGCCGTCATCGCCCGAGAAGGATCTTGGCGACGTCAGGCTGGTCGGTGATGAGGATGGCGGCGCCGGCGTCGATCAGGCGCTTCATGGCCCCGGCGTCGTTCACCGTCCATGCGCCGAGCCCGATGCCGGCCGCGCGGGCCTGCGTCACCGCCGCCGCGTCCACCGCGGTGTGCTCAACTCCGATGAAGCGAACGCCCGCCGAGCGCAGCGTCTGGAGCTCCTCCGCCAACGACGTCCGTCCAAGCATGCGGGCCGAGTAGAGCGCGCACGTCGGGATGTCGGGGCGCAACTCGCGGACACGCCGCCACGTGGACGCCTCGAAGGCCATGACGACGGTCGAGCCCGCCATGCCGTGGCGGTCGAGGATGGCCAGCGCCTTCTCCTCGATGCCCGGATAGCGCGCGCGCGACGGGTCGACCTTGATCTCGAGGAGCATGCGCCGCTTGCCCTGGGCCGCGACGGTCACAACTTCATCCAGCGTCGGCACGGTCTCCTCCGTCACCGCTCCCGCGCGATCCTTCAGCCGCACCGCCTTGAGCTCGGCCACCGTGCGGTCCTTGACCGGGCCGGAACCCGAGGTCGTGCGGTCGAGCGTCGGGTCGTGGATGACAACGACCTCGCCGTCCCTCGAGAGGTGGACGTCGAACTCGATGAAATCCGCGCCCAGGGCCACCGCGTTCCGGAACGCGAGCAGGCTGTTCTCGGGCCAGAGCAGCGACCCGCCCCGGTGAGCGGCGAGGAGCGTCGCGGGCTTGTCCTGCGCGCCGGCGGATCCCGCGATCACGGCAACAGCGCCCAGCGCCCAGCCCAAGAAGAGGACACTTCGCATCTCACTCAGCCCTCGCCTCGCGGCTCCGCCGCTCAGCTCGAACAGCGGGCCACGTTTCGGCTCGAAAATCATTTCTCGCTCTCGACGAGGCCCTTCACGAACCAGCGCTGCATGAAGATAATGACGGCCACCGGCGGCAGGAGCGCCATCATGGCCCCGGCCATGATGAGGTTCCACGTCGGCAGCTCCGTGCCGCTCCGCGGGATCAGCCCCTCGAGCCCGATGACCACGGTCCGCATCGCCTCGCTGTTGGTGATCAGGAGAGGCCAGAGGTACTGGTTCCAGCCGAAGATGAAGAGGACGACGAACAGCGCGGCGATGTTCGCCCACGACAGCGGCAGCAGGAACTGGAAGAGGAAGCGCATGGGCCCGGCGCCGTCGAGCTGCGCGGCTTCGACGAGCTCGTTCGGGATCGTCATGTAGAACTGCCGGAAGAGGAAGGTCGCCGTCGCCGAGGCCATCAGCGGGATGGTCAGCCCCTGGTAGGTGTTGATCCAGCCGAGGGTGCCGACGACCTCGTACGTGGACATGAGGCGAACGGGCACGGGGAGCATGAGCGTGACGAAGATCATCCAGAAGCAGACCATGCGGCCGCGGAAGTCGAAGTAGACGATGGCGAAGGCCGACAGCATGGAGATGACGATCTTGCCCACCGCGACCGTCACCCCCATGACGAAGCTGTTGAAGAGCATCCGGCCCATGTGGGCCTTGCGCCAGGCCTCCGCGTAGTTCTCGAGGAGATGAGAAGACGGGTAGAGCCGCGGCGGCCGCTGGACGACCTCCTGGATATCCTGTGTCGAGATCACGAAGGCGTAGTAGAGCGGGAAGGCGACTACTGCGATGCAGGCGATGAGCAGAGCGTGGACGACCGCCCTCTGCCACGGGAACGGCTTCTTCCGCGGCGCGGCGACAGCGCCGGTCCGCACCCGCGCCTGCTCGAGCTGCCCGGCGCCGACGGCGCTCATCATTCATCCTCAACATGCCATTCGGCATGTTGACCGTGGGCCAATCCCGTCGCGGCGGTCCGCTCGGACCGGCTCACCTGTACGTCACCTTCTTCTCGGCGTACTTGAACTGGAGCATGGTCAAGCCGATCACCAGCGCCATCAGGATGACCGACTGCGCCCCCGAGGAGCCCAGGTTGAGCCCGATGAAACCGTCCTTGTAGAGCTTGTAGACCATGATCATCGTCGCGTCCCCGGGCCCGCCCTTGGTCACGGCGTCGATGACGCCGAAAGACTCGAAGAAGGCGAAGACCATGTTGAGGACCACGAGGTAGAAGGTGATGGGCGAGATCAGCGGGAAGACGATCGCGGTAAAGCGGCGCAGCGGCCCCGCCCCGTCGACGTCGGCCGCCTCGAGCACGGCGCCGGGGATGGCGAGGAGCCCCGCGACGTAGAAGGCGATGTTGTAGCCCAGGTGCGTCCACGAGGTCGCCGTCACCACCAGGGCCATGGCGACCCAGCCCTTCAGCAGCCAGTTGAACTCGTAGGCCGTGATGAAGGACAGGAAGTACGGCAGGACACCGTAGGTGGGGTGAAAGATGAAGAGGAAGATGATGCCCGCCACCGCCGGCGCGATGCCATACGGCCAGAGCAGCAGCGTCCGGTACACCGAGAGGCCCCGGATCTTCTGCGTGGCGAGCGCCGCCATCACCAGCGACCCCGCCACCGACAGCAGCGTGACGCCGCCGGCGAAGACGAACGAGTTGACGACGCTCTGGTAGTACTCGGGATCCCCCAACAGCTTGGTGAAGTTCTCGAGCCCAACGAAGCTCGTCCTGTCGCCGAAGGGCGACACCCGGTAGAGGGACAGCTGCAGCGACTTGAGCGCCGGCCAGAAGAAGAACAGGACGGTGACCGCCACCTGCGGGAACACCAGCAGGTATGGCAGCCACCGGTTCCTGAAGACCGTCCGCTGCATGCCGTCGGGGCCGGGCGGCTACCGCTTGTTGGCCGCCGCGAACTCCTTCAAGATCTCGTTCGACTTGGCGACGGCGTCGTCCAGTCCCTGCTTGGCCGCCTTCTTGCCCGCGAAGATGTTCTCCATCTCCGCCTCGATGACGTCACGGATCTGGACGAAGTTGCCGAGCCGCAGCCCCTGGCTGTTCGGGGTCGCCTTTCCCTTGGTCAGCTGCGCGAAGGCCGTGAACTGGTCCGGGAACTTCTTGAAATGGTAGCCCGCCTCGAGGTTCTTCACGGCGGTGTTGGAGATTGCGAGGTAGCCGGTCGTGACGTGCCACCACATCTGCTGGTTGCTCTCGGAGAGGAACTTGAGGAACTTGGCCGTGCCACGGTTCTCGGCCGCCGGCTTGCCCTTCATCACCCAGAGCGTCGCGCCGCCGATGATGGAAGTCGCCTTGTTGTAAGGCGGGCCCCAGAACGGCAGCTGTCCCGTTCCCCACTGGAACTTGACGCCCCGGGTGAAGCCGCCGATGAGCGCCGAGGACTGGATGTACATGGCGCACTCGCCGTTGACGAACTTGGGGTCGGCCGTCCCCGCCCGCCCGCCGTAGGAGTAGACGTTGTCCTTCTGCCAGGCGGCAAGCCGGCCCAGGTGCATCACGCCGAACTCCTTGTTGATCAGGAGCTGGACGTCGAGGCCCTCGAAGCCGTCGCGCTTGGTCGCGAAGGGCTGATCGTGCCAGGCGTGCATGTTCTCGACCATCGTCCATGAGGGCCAGCCGGTCGAGAAGCCGCATTTAGCGACGCCCGATGCAATAACCTTCTTCGAGTATTCCTCAACCTGCTTCCAGGTCTGCGGCGGCTTCGACGGGTCGAGCCCCGCCTTCTGGAAGGCTTCCTTGTTGTAGTAGAAGATGGGCGTCGAGGAGTTGAACGGCATGGAATAGAGGTTGCCGTCCTTCGAGTAGTACCCGACGACCGGCGCGATGAAGTCCTTCCACTCGACCGCGATCTCCTGCTCCTTCATGAGCTGGTAGACAGGGAGGACCGCGCCGGAGAGCAACATGGTCTGCGTGCCGACCTCGAAGACCTGGACGACGTGCGGCGCCTGCTTCTGCCGGTAGGCGGCGATGGCCGCGGTCAGCGTCTCGGGGTAGGAGCCCTTGCGCAGCGGCTTGACCACGTACTCCGACTGGCCCTCGTTGAACTGCTTCACCAGCTCGTTCGTGGCATCGCCCAGCTGGCCGGTCATGGCGTGCCAGAAATGGATCTCGGTCTTGGCCGAGGCAGGCGCGGGCGCGAGGGCGATCGCCGCCCACAGGGCGCAGGCCCACGGGGCCGAACGCAAGAGGGTCGTGGTACGTGACATGGCTGTCCTCCTCGTCAGGGGTGATCCATGGGGACGCCGACGCCGGCGATGCTACCGGTGGTGTGTGTCGATTGCGTGGCAGGCTCGCAAAGTTTGCGCATCGTTGCGCTCACAGCGGGACGGACTATAACACGAATCAGGGGCCCCGGAACCTCAGGCTCCGGTCGACGCAGCCGCGGTAGGCGTCGAGCTCGGCGTCGAGCCGGCGGGGGGACCAGCCGAGGAGCGCGCCCATGCGCGAGCCAATCGTCTCGTAGCAGTCGAGGCCGAGGCAGGCGCTCTGGCCGATGGCGGTGCGCCGGAGGAGAAAGTCCTGGAGCGAGACCGCCATCTCCTCGGCCACGGCGTGGTGGAGCTGAGCCAGAATCTCCGCGTTCTGGGGGCAGAGCCGCGCAGCGCCGTCGGGAAGCTTCTTCGCCAGGTCGAGCACGCGCGGGTAGCCCCGGCCGTAGGTCTCGACCAGAACCTGAAGCGTCTCCCGTGAGAGCCCCGTTGCCGCGATCTCGCCGGAGACGTCCATCCACGCCCGCGCCTCGAGCTTGCCGGCCTCGTCGTCGAGCCCGTCCAGCGTGAGCGCGGCCGTCCGCGAGGGCGCACGACGACCGAGCGCGCCCATCACGCGATCCCCCACCTCCTCGGCCAAGCTCCTGAAGCAGGTCAGCTTGGTGCCCGTGATGGAGAGGAATCGGCCTTCCGGTCCCTCGACCACGACCTTGTGGTCGCGGGAAACCTTGGAGGCGGAGGCGCCCTCCTCGAAGGCCAGCGGCCTTACCCCCGCCCAGGTATAGACGACCTGGTCGAAGGCCACGCGCGGGTCGGGCAGCGCGGGGCGGACGGCGTCCAGCAGGTACTCGACCTCCTCCCGCGTGGCCCAGAGACGGTCCGGGTCGCCGTCGAAATCGGAATCCGTGGTGCCGACCATGGAAAACTCGCGCCACGGGATCACGAAGATCATGCGGTCGTCGCCCGCCGAGAGGTAGACGGCCCGGTCCGTCATGCGCGGCAGCATGCAGTGAATACCCTTCGTCGTCCTCAGCACGCGCTTACCCGCATCGCTGACGCCCGCCAGCTCCCGGAGGCGGTCCACCCACGGCCCGGCGCAGTTCACGATGACCCCCGCGCGCACGGCGTGCACCCCGCCGGTCAGGAGATCGCGCACCCGCACGCCGTCGATGCCGCGGGGGCCGCGCGTGACCTCCTCCACCTCGCAGTAGTTGTGCACGCGGGCGCCGCGGCGGGCGGCGGACAGCGCGTTCTCGAGGCAGAGCCGCTCGGGGAAGAGCAGGAGGTCGTCGAAGTAGTAGCCGGCGCCGCGAAGGTCCCGCGCCTGGATGGACGGCTCGAGGGCGAGCGCGTCCACCGCCCGGACCACGCGGAAGCGCTCCCGCTCCTTGCCCGGCGTCAGGAGGTCGTAGAGCCACATGCCGATGCGAACGGTGATGAGCCCGCGCTTGGAGCCGCGGTAGACCGGGACCAGGAAGGGCAGCGGTCGCACGAGGTGCGGCGCCAAGCGCTCGAGCGTCTTCTTCTCGCGGAGAGATTCGCGGACGAGTCTGAAGTCGAACAGCTCGAGGTAGCGCAGGCCGCCGTGGATGAGCTTGGAGGATTTGGAGGAGGTGCCGGAGGCGAAGTCGCCCTTTTCGAGGAGGGCGACCGAAGCGCCGCGCAGGACCAGGTCGCGCGCCACGCCCGCGCCCGCAATCCCACCGCCTATCACGACGGCGTCGAAGGTCGCGGTATCGATCCCGTTCCGCCGGCTCACCCTATCAGCACCCGCACTGATCGTAGCACGTGGTCGGGAGCGAGCGCGGCGATTCGCGGATCATCGGGGCGCGTGACGCCGGAGAGCACGAGGATGGTCGCGAGTCCCATCCGCCTTCCCATGACCATGTCGGTCTCGATGCGGTCGCCGACGATGACGGACTCCGACGCGGGGCAGCCGAGGGCCTGGAGCGCGACCTCGAGGATGATGGGCGAGGGCTTGCCCACGATGGCCTCGACCTTCCGGTCGGTCACGGCCTCCACGGCGGCGATCATGCCGGCGCAGTCGGGGATCTCGCCGCCCTCGACCGGACAGGTGCGGTCCGGGTTGGTCGCGATGAGCCGCGCGCCCTGCTTCACGGCCTGGAGCGCCGTGTTCAGCTTGGCGTACGTGAAGGTCCGGTCGAAGGCGATCACCACCCACCGCACGCGCTCGTCGTCGCGCACCTCGAAGCCGTGCGCGCGCATCTCCGCCAGCATCGGCGGCTCGCCGATGACGAAGACCGGCGCGCCGGGGTCGAGGGCGCGGAGGTGGCGCGCCAGGACGAGCGACGAGTTGATCACGTCATCCGCCGAGGCCGGCACTCCAAGGCGGCTGAGCTTGGCGGCGTAGTCCTCGCGGGTCTGGAGCGGCTTGTTGGAGAGAAAACCCACGCGCCTGCCGTCGGCGCGCAGCGCGGCGATGACCTCCGCCGCGCCGGGGATCAGCGCCTCGCCGAGGTAGACGGTGCCGTCGAGGTCGAAGAGCCAGCCGCGGTAGGGAAACCTGACGGTCACTACCGCAACAGGGGGAGAACCGCTGACTGTGCCAGATCGAAGATCGGCGCGGGCATGATCCCGAGCTGGATCACGCCCCAGAGGGCGACGACCAGGGCGAGCGCGCCCGCGAAGGAGGGAGCGAGCACGGTCGGTGTCCCTTCCGGCTCGCGCATGTACATGCTGACGATGACGCGCAGGTAGTAGTAGGCCGCCACGGCGGAGTTGAGGACGCCGATGACCGCCAGCCAGATGTAGCCCGACCGCACGGCGGCGCCGAAGAGGTAGAACTTGCCGACGAAGCCCGCCGTCGGCGGGATGCCGATCAGCGAGAGCAGGAACACCGACAGGGCGAGCGCCGCCAGCGGGTGGCGCGCCGCCAGGCCGGCCGTGTCCCCGATGCGCACGGCCTCCTCGCCGCCGCGCTCGAGCAGCAGGATCACGCCGAAGGCGCCGGCGGTCGTGAACGTGTACACGAGGAGATAGAAGAGCACGCCGCCGTTGCCGAGGGAGCCGCCCGCGACGATGCCGACCAGCATGTAGCCGACGTGGGCGATGGAGGAGTACGCGAGCATGCGCTTGAGGTTCTGCTGGGCGATCGCAACCACGTTGCCGAGCGTCATGCTCAGCACCGCCAGCCCCCAGAAGAGCCAGGCCCACTCGCCCTGGAGCGGCCGCATCGCCGTGAGCAGCACCCGCACCAGCGCCGCGAAGGCCGCGGCCTTGGATCCGGTGGCGATGAGCGCCGTCACCGACGTGGGAGCGCCCTCGTAGACGTCCGCCGTCCACAGGTGGAACGGCACCGCGGAGATCTTGAAGCCGAAGCCCACCAGGAGGAGCCCGAAGCCGATCAGGAGCAGCGGGTCGCGCGCCGTCCCCGCGGCGACGGCCGCGCCGATCTTGTTGAGATTGGTCGAGCCCGCCGCGCCGTAGATCAACGCGATGCCGTAGAGGAAGAAGCCCGAGGCGAAGGCGCCCAGCAGGAAGTACTTCATCGAGGCCTCGCCCGCCTCGATCCGCGTGCGGAAGATGCCCGCCAGGACGTAGAGCGCCAGCGACATGGTCTCGAGCCCGAGGAAGACGACTATCAGGTCGTTGGCGCCGGCCATGACGACCATGCCCGTGGCAGCGAACAGCACGAGGATGTAGAACTCGCCCGACTCCATCCCCAGGCGCTGCAGGTAGTCGATCGACAGGAGCAGCACAAGCCCCGTCGCGTACCCGATGACGAGCGTCAGGAAGAGGGTGAAGTTGTCGAGCACGACCATGCCCTGGAAGCCGGTCTCTTCCGAGCCCCAGAGCAGCGCCGTGGCGACGAGCGCGGCGGCGACCCCCGCCAGCCCCACGAAGGCCATGTGCTCGCGGCGATGCCGCGGCGGCAGGAGATCGAGCAGCATCAGGACGAAGCCCGTCACCGCCAGCAGCGCGGCCGGCGCGATGACGCGCAGGCTCACCGCGGGGAGCGCGACCGCGTCGGTCACCTTGAAACCATCGCGGCCGACGCCGCGGCTTTGGTCTGGACCTGGGTGATCAGCGCCTGGACACTCGCCTCGGTCTTGCCCGTGAACGCGACCGGGTACACGCCGATCCAGACGATGAAGACGAGCACGGGCACCAGGATCACCCACTCGCGGAGCGACAGGTCCCGGAGCCGGCGGTTCTCCTCATGCGTCACCTCGCCGAAGATCACCCGCTGGTACATCCACAGGAGGTAGACGGCGGCGAAGATGATCCCCGTCGTCGCGAGCACGGCTGCCGGCCGATGAACCTGGAAGGCGCCGACCAGGATGAGGAACTCGCCCACGAACCCGTTGAGCCCCGGCAGGCCGATGGAGGAAAAGGTCACGATGAGGAAGATCGCCGAGAGCGCCGGCACGACGCTCCACAGCCCGCCGTAGTCGGCGATGAGCCGGGTGTGCCGCCGATCCGACAGCATGCCGACGATGAGGAAGAGGGCGCCGGTGCTGGCGCCGTGACTCAGCATCTGAAAGACCGCCCCTGCGACGCCTTGCAGGTTCATCGCGGTAATGCCGAGCACGACGAAGCCCAGGTGGCTGACGCTCGAGTAGGCGACGAGCTTCTTCAGATCGGGCTGCACCATGGCGACAAGCGCCCCGTACACGATCCCGATGACGGCGAGCCCGGCCAGGTACGGCGCAAACAACAGCGCCGCCTCGGGAAACAGCGGAAAGGCAAACCGCACGAGCCCGTAGGTGCCCATCTTCAGCAGCACGCCGGCCAGAATCACCGAGCCGGCGGTCGGCGCCTCCACATGGGCGTCCGGCAGCCAGGTGTGGAACGGGAACAGCGGCACCTTGATCGCAAAGGCGATCGCGAAGGCCAGAAAGCCCCAGAACTGGACGCGCCCGGAGAACTGGAGCGCCGAGAGCCGCGCCAGGTCGAAGCTGTAGGATCCGGTCGCCAGATCGTGCAGGTAGGCGAGCGACAGGATGGCCACGAGCATCAGCACGCTGCCCGCCATCGTGTAGAGCATGAACTTCACCGCCGCATACACGCGGCGGTCGTAGCCACAGACGCCGATGAGGAAGTACATCGGCACGAGCATCGCGTCCCAGAACACGTAGAAG
>JACORX010000315.1 GCA_016179165.1 Candidatus Rokuibacteriota bacterium
GGCCATCTCCCCGGTGAAGAGCTTCACCATGGAGATCTCCTTGACCGCCTCCTCGCCGCTCTGGAACTTGAGGCAGGCGGCGTACGTCAGCCAGCGCGCCGCCTCGATGAGGGTCGCCAGGTCGGCCAGCTTGTGGCGCACGACCTGCTTGCCGGACAGCGGGCCGTCGAAGGCGTAGCGCTGCTTCACGTACGCAATCGTATCCTCGAGCGCGCGCCCGCAGCCGGCCACGGCGTGGAGGCCGGCCACCAGCCGCTCCCGCTGGAAGACCCGCATGACCTCGTAGAAGCCCACGCCCTCCCGACCCAAAAGGTTCTCGGCCGGCACGCGCATATCGTGGAAGGCCAGCTCGGCGGTGTCCGAGGCGCGGTTGCCCATCTTGTCGAGCTTGCGGCTCACGCTGAACCCCGGGGTGTTCCGCTCGACGAGGAACATGGAGATGCCCCGGTGCCTCTTCCCTTGGGAGTCGCGCTTCTCGCGGTCTCCGCTCTCGATGCGCGCCGCGACGAAGAAGATGTCGGCCATCAGACCGTTGGTGATGAACATCTTGGAGCCGTTCAGCACGTAGGCATCCCCGTCCCTGAGGGCGCGCGTCCGGATGGCGGCCACGTCGGAGCCGCCGCCGGGCTCGGTCACCGCGATGGCGGTGAGCTTCTCGCCCTGGCAGATGCCCGGCAGGTATCTCTCCTTGAGCGCTTCGCTGCCCGTCCAGTAGAGATGCGGCGAGGCCATGTCGGTGTGGACGCCGAGCGCCATGGCGAAGGAGGCGCAGCGGGAGCGCGCCGCTTCTTCGCAGAGCACGGCCGTCGTGAGGACGTCGGCGCTGCCGCCGCCGTACTTCTCGTCGTACTCGACGCCCAGGAAGCCGAGCGCCCCCATGCGGGGCCAGATCGACTTGGGGATCTGCCCCGCCTCCTCCCACTCGTCAACATGAGGCTCGACTTCTTTCTCGACGAAGGCGCGCACCGCCTGGCGGAACATCTCGTGCTGTTCGGTGAAGATCTTCATGGGGCGCTGCCCCACTTGGCCTTGACGGCTTCCCGGTCCACGCCGCCTTCCGCTGCGCGCGGAAGGTCGTCGGCGAACGCCACCACGTGGGGGCGCTTGAAGCGGGCGATCTTCGACGCCACGAAGTCGCCGACCTGCTGGGCGGTGTACCGGCCCGCGGTCTTTACCTCGACGACGGCCTTGATCGCCTCGCCCCACCTGGCGTCGGGGATGCCGTAGACGCACACTCCGCTCACGCCGTCCATCTGCATGATGACCGTCTCGACCTCCGCGGGGTACACGTTCTCCCCGCCGGGCTTGATCAGCTCCTTTTCGGGCTTGCGCCTGACGTAGTAGAGGTAGCCGTCCGCATCGAAGCGCCCCACGTCGCCGGTGTGGTGCCAGCCGTTGCGGAACGTGTGCGCCGTCACGTCGGGCTGGGCGAAGTAACCCTGGAACACGAGCGGGCCGCGCACGGTGATCTCGCCCGCGGTGCCCACGGGCACCTCACGGTCATAGTCGTCCACCAGTTGTATGTGACACAGGGGCGCCGGCTTGCCGGCCGCGCCGGGCCGCTCCGACGCACGCTGGAGGCTGACGAATCCGCTCGTCTCCGCCTGGCCGAAGCCCGTCCAGAACCGCGCTCCGGTGCTCGCGTCCAGGCGCTGGATGGTCTGGGGTGAGTCCAAGCCGGAGACGTGCTTCAGGCTCGCCAGCCCGCTGCCAAGCTTCTCGGCGGCATCGAGCAGGCTCTGCAGCACGGGAGGAAAATCCGAGACGTGAGTGATGTGGTGGCGGTCAATGAGCCGCACCGCCTCCTCCGCGTCGAAGCGCGGCACCAGCACGCTGGCGCTGCCGGCGTGCATGTGGGCCATGGCCATGCCGAGCGCGGTGATGTGGAATACCGGGAGCGCGAGGAGGTAGCGATCCGCCGCCGTCAGGCCGATGCAGGTCACGGCTGTCAGATTGGCGGCGACGACGTTGGCGTGGGTCAGCACCGCGCCGCGCGGGATCACGTCGACCGCCGCGGTCGAGATGACGGCGAACGGGTCGGCCGGCGACACGTCGGCCGCGGCGGCTCCGCCGGCCGTTCCGTACAACGAGTCGAAAGGCTTGAAGCCCGGACCCGCGGACTCACCGAACTGATACCAGTGCGGCACGGCCTTCCAGCGGCTCGGCCACTCCGCCACCACGCTGAGCGTCGACGCGTCTGCCACCATCATCCGCGGCCCCGCGCGCTCCATAACGCGCTCCACTTCCTGGCCGGTCAAACGCCAGTTGATGGGATAGGCGATGATGCCCTGCCGCGCGCAGGCGCCGTACAGCTCGAGATACGCGGCATCGTTCTGCGCCAGGACGCATATGCGCTCGCCCTTGCCGATGCCCAGGGCCAGGAGCCCCGCCGCCAGGCTGTCCACGCGGCCCTTGAACTCCCGGAACGACAGGGGGCGGTCACCCTGGATGACGGCGGGCGCGTCGCCGTACACGGACGCGCCGCGCGCGATCATGTCGTAGACCGTGAAGGCGTGCACGCTCATGCCAGGCGTGGAGCCTCCCGTCACCGCCCGACGATGTCCTTCTTCATGGTCCCAAGGATCGCCAGGAGCTCCTGCTGCTCCTTCGCGCCGACCTTGAACTTGTTGAGTGACTTGACCAGGTCCTCGACCGTCGCATTCCACTCGGCATCGACGATCTTCATGCCGGCGTGAGCTGCTTTCATCTCTTTCCCCAGGTAGGCGCACGGCCCGCCCGTCGCGTCGCAGATCTGGTCGGAGAGGTTCGTCTGGAGCTTCGCGATCGCCGCGGGCTGGAGCCCCTTGAAGCGGCTGTTCACGCGCGGGTCGGCCGCGACGTTGGCGACGAAGTCGTCCACGAGCCCCTTGATCGCCTCGCGCCCGCCCAGCCTCTGGTACAGCGTCGGCTCCGGCGGCACCGAGGCACAGGCCGCAAGAACCACTGCAACCACTGCCATCAGAACGACCCGGCTCATCAGTCGCATCGGCATTCCTCCTCGGTGAGGGATTGGGCTAGCTCAGCCAGCGCTTCCGGCGCTTGTAGTGCTTCACGTCCCGGTACGACTTCCGGGCGCCCACCTCGGTGAGCCCCAGGTAGACCTCCTTGCTGTCGGCGTTGTCGCGCAGCGCGGCCGCCGGACCGTCGAGCACGATGCGCCCGTTCTCCATGACATAGCCGTGCTCCGCGACGGCCAGGGCCATCGTCGCGTTCTGCTCCACCAGCAGGACGGTCAGCTTCTGCTCGTGGCTCAGGAGCCGGACGATACCGAAGATCTCCTCGACCAGCAGCGGCGCAAGCCCCAGCGAGGGCTCGTCGAGCAGGATCACCTTCGGGTTCGACATGAGCGCCCGTCCGATGACGAGCATCTGCTGCTCGCCGCCCGAGAGGTAGCCCGCCTGCACCATCCGCCGATCTTTGATCTTCGGGAAGTACTGGAAGACGCGCTCGATACCCTCCTTCACGCGCGCGCCGTCGCGCTGGATGTGCCCGCCCGCAACCAGGTTCTCCTCGGTGGTCAGGTGCTCGAAGACGCGCCGTCCCTCGAAGACTTGGACGACGCCGCGCTTCACGACCTCGTGGGGCGCCAGCCGGTCCACGCGCTCGCCATCGAGCTCGACCAGGCCCTTGGTCACCTCGCCGCGCTCGGCCCGCAGCAGGCCCGAGACGGCCTTGAGAGTGGTCGTCTTGCCGGCGCCGTTGGCCCCCAGCAGCGTGGTGACGGCGCCCTCGCGCACGTTCAGCGACACCCCCTTGAGGACGAGGATGACGCTGTCGTAGATGACCTCGACGTTTTTGAGCGTCAGCATAGGTCTCGCCGGCTGCACGGCCGGCGGGGCGTCATGCCCCGCCGGCCGATGCATCGCTACTTCTTGGCGCCCGCCTCCTTGATGTGCTTCGCCAGCACGTCGGGATAAGCCTTGAACCACTCCGTTGCTTTCACGAACTTGCCGTTCTTCACCGTGTAGATCTGGACCCACCCGCCCCCCTCGTGGTCGGATGGGGAGATTTCGAGGGGCGGTACGAGCCCACCGAGTGTGAAGCCCTTGATCCTCTCGAAGCCGGCCTTGACGTCGACGCCCGTGATGTTCCCAGCCGGCTTGGCCTTGAGCGCGTTCCTGACAGCCTCGAGGTGGACGGCCGCGATCAGGACCCCCCGGTTGTAGAAGACGGTCGAGGCCATCTCCTTGGGCGGCTCCTTGCCTTCCTTCTTGTACATCTCGCGGATCTCGTTCAGCACGGGGTAGTCCGCTCCCACGCCGGCGAACTGCAGGGCGTTGTAACCCTCGGCTTGGGCCATCCCGCCCGCCGCTTCGATGTCGGCCTCTGAGGCGCCCCACACGAAGGCCGCCACCTTACGGAGCGGATAGCCCACGCGCTTCAGCTCCTTGATGGATACGGACGGAGACCGGCCGAAGAGATGCGTGATCACGAAGTCGGCGCGGTAGCGCTGGGCGATGTCGAGCGCCTGGGCGCCCATCTCGATGCCCGGGGGCGGCACCGCGAACACCTTGAGCTGGAATCCTTCCTTCGCCGCCAGGTCCTCGAGGACCGGCAGCGGCTCGCGCCCGGCTGGGTTGTCGAAGAAGAGGTAGGCGATCTTCTTGCCTTTGAGCCCGCCCATCTGGTCGCCGGCGAACTTCACGGCGGCAGTGGCCTGCGACCAGTAGGTCGCCGCGATCGGGAAGACGTACGGGTACTTGGTCCCGTCGGCCGCGGCCGCCGTGCCGAAGCCCGGGGAGGTGCCGGGGATGCGGTCTTCGGTCAGCTTCTGAGTCAGCGCCTGGGTGTGGGGCGTGCCGTAGAGACCAATCAGCACGGCGCCCTCCTTCTTGTGGCGCTCGTACGCTTCCATGCCCTGCGGCACCTTGTACTCGTGGTCGATCTCGATCGCCTTGATCTTGAAGCCCTCGATCCCGCCTTTCCCGTTCACGAGCTTGACGTAGTCGTGGTAGCCGGGGCAAAGATTGACGCCGACGGTCTGAGTGGCGCCTGTGCGGTCGCACTGGAGGCCGATCACGACCTCCTTCTGCGCAGCCGCGGGCCAGGGACCCGCCAGCGTCGCAACCGCCAGGACGAGCAACCCGATCATCACAGCGATGCACTTCCTCATGGATGTGCTCCTTTCCCGTGCGCGTTCGACTACTTCTTCGCGCCGGCTTCTTTGATGTGCTTGCTGATCACGTCCGGGTATGCCTTGAACCACTCGGTGGCCTTCACGAACTTGCCGCCCTTGACCTGGAAGATCTGCACCCAGCCCCCGCCCTCGTGGTCGTTGGGCGTGATCTCCATTGGCGGCAGGAGCCCGCCGAGCGTGAACCCCTTGATCTTCTCGAATCCGACCTTGACGTCGGCACCGGTGATCTGGCCATCGGGCTTGGCCCGGAGCGCATTCCTCACCGCTTCCACCATCAGGGCCGTGGTGGCCACGCCGCGGTTGTAGTA
>JACORX010000316.1 GCA_016179165.1 Candidatus Rokuibacteriota bacterium
AGATCATCGAGTTCCTGAATCTGGAAGTGGTCCGGAAGAGCCGCGTCGCCGACTGCTCCTACGGTCTCCAGAAGCGCGTCGAGATGGGACGGGCGCTGGCGACGGAGCCCAGGCTCCTGCTGCTCGACGAGCCGGTCTCCGGGCTGAACCAGGAGGAGAAGGACGAGTTCGCGTACTGGATCCACGAGATCCGCGGGCGCTTCGCCATCACCGTGCTCCTGGTCGAGCACGACCTGCGCATCGCCTCGCGGCTCGCGACCAGGATGGTCGCCCTCGATCACGGCGTGAAGATAGCGGAAGGCTCCCCGGCCGAGGTCCAGCGCCACCCCGAAGTGATCAAGGCGTACCTGGGCGAATGACGGCGCTGCTCCGCGTCTCCAGCATCGAGACCCTGTACTTCGACAGGATCTACGCCCTCTTCGGTGTCTCGCTCGAGATCGAGGAGGGTGAGATCTTCACCGTGCTGGGTCCGAACGGCGCCGGCAAGACGACCCTGTTGAGGACGATCGCGGGTTTGCTCAAGGACCAGCCCAAGAAGGGCGAGATCCATTTCGCCGGCCGGCGAATCGACGGCTGGCAGCCCGAGGCCGTTGCGCGCCTCGGCATCGTCTACGTGCCCGAGGACCGGGGCCTCTTCCGCGAGCTCAGCGTGGAGGAGAATCTCGATCTGGGCCTCTGGGGTCGCCGGGACGATGGCATCAAGAAAGACCTGGACTTCGTCTACGGCATGTTCCCTATCCTGAAGGAGCGGGTGAAGCAAGAATCGGAGACGCTCTCGGGAGGCGAGCAGCAGATGTTGGCGCTCGGGCGCGCGATGTTGAGGCGCCCGCGGCTCCTGATGCTCGACGAGCCCTCGCTGGGGCTCGCTCCGCGGGTGGCGAAGAGCGTCTACGAGGCGCTCGGCACCATCAGCCGAACCGGCACCACCATCCTGCTCGTGGAGCAGAACGCCCGGCTGGCGCTCCGCGTGGCCCGGCGCGGCGCCATCTTCGAGGCGGGCCGCGTCGTGCTCGAGGGAACGTCGGCCGAGCTCGAGGCCAACGAAGACGTGCGCGAGGTGTACCTGGGCGTCGGCGTCGCGGACGCCTCGCCCAAAGGCTGGCGGCTCTACCGCAAACGGAGGAGATGGTGATGACCGAGCCCCGGACGCTGCCGCAGCTCTTCGCCCAGCAGGTTGCCCGCCTGGGGGATCGCTTGGCCATCCGCTTCAAGGACTACGGCATCTGGCACCGGGTCACCTGGCGCCGGTACGGCGAGGAAGTCGACCGCGTCGCCGCGGCGCTCCTGGCCTTCGGACTCGGGCGCCAGGAGAACGTGGCGGTGCTCGGCGAAAACCGTCCCGAGTGGCTCTACTGCCACCTGGGCATCCAGACGGCGGGCGGCGCCACCTGCGGCATCTACCCGACGTCCGCGCCCGAGCAGATCAAGTACCTGCTCAATCATTCCGAGGCGCGCCTCCTCGTCCTCGACAACGAGGAGCAGCTCGACAAGGTGCTCCAGGTCGTCGGCGAGACGCGCGTCGAGCGCGTCGTCGTCTGGGACGCCAAGGGGCTCTGGGGCTTCGCCGACGACCGAGTGATATTTTTCGACGACTTCCTCAAGCAGGGGAAGACCCTCGCCGACGCCCACCCGCGGGCCGTCCTGGAGCGCCGCGAGCAGGGAGAGCCCGGCGACACGGCCATGATCATCTACACCTCGGGTACGACGGGGCCGCCCAAGGGCGCCATGCTGTCCCACGCCTCGATCCTGTGGGGCACGGCGGCGGCCCAGCAGATCAACCCGGTCACCGAGGACGACGAGGTCGTCTCGTATCTGCCGTTCGCCCACGTCTACGAGAACCTGATCTCGGTCTTCGGAGGCGTGCGCGCCGGCTACGTCGTCAACTTCGTCGAGAGCATGGACACGCTCTTCCAGAACGTGCGGGAGATCTCGCCGACCTACTTCGGCAGCGTGCCGCGCATCTGGGAGAAGCTGGCCTCGACGGTCGATCTCAGGATGGACGACTCGACCTGGGGCAAGCGGACACTCTACCGCTGGGCCGTCGGTGTCGGGCGCCGCTACGCGCGCGTCACGTACGAGCCGGGCGGCGCGCCCCTCGGGCTCCGGGCGCTCTACACCGCGGCCTACTGGCTGGTGCTCGCCCACTTGAAGCGCCGGCTCGGCTTCGACAGGATCCGGCTCGCCGTCTGCGGCGCGGCGCCGGCCTCGCCCGAGCTCTTCGAGTTCTACCACGCCCTCGGCATCCCGCTGATCGAGGGATACGGAATGACGGAGTCCACGGGGGTCATTTCGATCAACCCCGTCGCCCGGCCCCGGGTCGGGACCGTGGGCATCCCGCTGCCGGGCGTCGAGGTCAGGCTGGACGAGGACGGCGAGATCCTCACGCGGGGACCGCACGTCTTCAAGGGCTACTTCAAGGAGCCCGAGCTGACGGCGCAGACCATCGACGGGGACGGGTGGCTCCACACGGGCGACGTGGGCGCCTGGGACGACGGCTACCTCAAGATCATGGACCGCAAGAAGGACATCATCATCACGGCCGGGGGGCAAGAACATCACGCCGGCCTACATCGAAAACAAGCTCAAGTGGAGCCCCTACAT
>JACORX010000325.1 GCA_016179165.1 Candidatus Rokuibacteriota bacterium
GCCTAAGGGTGTTCGATGCGACCTGCCCGCTGGTTACCAAGGTGCACGTCGAGGTGTCGAAGATGCTGCGCGACGGCTACCAGATCGTGATGATCGGGCACCGCGGCCACCCGGAGTCCGAGGGCACCATGGGTGAGGCCCCGGACCGTATGTTCCTCATCGCGCATCCCGAGGAAGTGGACAAGCTCAAGATCTCCGACCCCGACAAGGTCGCCTATCTCACCCAGACGACGCTCTCCCTCGACGACACGCGCGCCTGCATCGAGGCGCTGCGCCGCCGCTTCCCGAAGATCACCGGGCCCGCCAAGGACGACATCTGCTACGCGACCCAGAACCGCCAGGCCTCGGCCAAGACCGTGGCGGGGCAAGTGGACGTGCTGCTCGTCATCGGCGCGGCCAACAGCTCCAACGCGAACCGCCTGGTCGAGGTCTCGACGGTGATGGGCACGCCGTCCTATCTGATCAACGACAAGAACGACATCAAGCCCGAGTGGCTGGACGGCTCCAAGCGCACCGGCGTCACGGCCGGGGCCTCGACGCCCGAGTTCCTCGTGACCGAAGTGGTCGAGGCGCTCCAGCACGCCGGCCGCGTCGCGGTGCGCGAGGTGCACGTGGTCGAGGAGGACGTGCGCTTCGGACTGCCGCGCGAGCTGGAGGACATCGCCCGCCAGGGCGGCAAGGCCCTGCCCGAGCGCAGCGGCGCCGCCGTGGTGAGCGAGTAACCATGCACCTCGTCACCTTCCGTCGGGGGCGCGGCGAGCCCAAGCCGGGCGCCGTGTGGCACGAGGCCGTGCTGGACCTGGGCGGCCTGGCCAAGGATCTGGCCGCGCAGCGGGGGACGATCAGACGCGGCCGCAGCGGCTTCCCGAAGAGCCTGCTCGAGCTGGTCCAGGGCGGTGAAGCCGCGCTCCTCCTCGCGCACGAGGCCTGGGAGTACGGCAAGCGCTTGGTAGACCAGCAGGCCATCGAGGAGCTGGCGAAGCGCAAGCTGGCCTACCCGCTCAAGCGGGTGCGCCTCCTGGCGCCGATCCCGCACCCGGCGCGCAACGTCTTCTGCCTCGGCCGCAACTACGCCGACCACGCCGCCGAGCGCGGCGCCGCCGTGCCCGAGCACCCGGTGTACTTCACCAAGCCCGGCACGGCCGTCGTCGGCCCCGGCGACGACGTGGTCCACCATGCGGTCACCAGCGAACTGGACTACGAGGTGGAGCTGACGGCGGTGATCGGCACGGCCGGCCGCGACATCAGCCGCGCCGACGCGTTGAAGCACGTGTTCGGCTACACGATCATCAACGACGTGACGGCCCGAGACCTCCAGAAACGGCACACGCAGTGGTTCAAGGGCAAGTCGCTCGACACCTTCTGCCCCATGGGCCCGGTGCTGGTCACGGCCGACGAGATCCCGGACCCGCAGGCGCTCAACATCACCATGCGCGTGAACGGACAGGTCCGGCAGTCCAGCAACACCAGCAAGATGATCTTCCCCGTGGACCAGTGCATCGAGGTGCTGTCGCTGGCCATGACGCTGCTCCCCGGCGACCTGATCGCCACCGGCACTCCCGACGGCGTGGGCGCGGCGACCGGCAACTACCTCAAGGCCGGGGACCGCATGGAAGCCGAAGTCGAGAGGATCGGCGTGCTCGCCAACCGAGTCGTCCGGCCGTAGCCCCAACCCACCAGACGACAAGCGCCAGCGTCTCCTTCGCGTGCCACGGGGCGCCGGTGATGCCGGCGCCCCAGCTTCCTCGTCCGCTCTCTGAGGAGACGCACGGCCTCCCTGACCTGCCTCTGGCCTGTCCCGCGGCGCTGTGGTAGCATCCGTGCCCACATCGCCCTTTTCTCCGGCAGTCGGATTTTCCCTTCGCAGCAAGGGCGCGGGGAGGTAGGCATGGCGACGGAGATCTCCAAGATCCGCAACGTGGGCTTCGCGGGCCACGGCGGGGTGGGCAAGACATCCCTGGTGGAAGCCATCCTGTTCGCCGCCGGGGCCATCAACCGGCTCGGCAAGGTGGACGACGGCACCACCACCACCGACTTCGACCCCGACGAGATCAAGCGCAAGATCTCGCTGGGCACCTCGGTCGCGTACTGCGACTGGAAGGGCCACCGCCTCAACCTGATCGACACGCCCGGGTACGGCGATTTCGTCGCCGACGCGCGCGGGGGGTTGCGGGTGGCCGGCGCGGCGGTCATCGTGGTGGACGCGGTCGCCGGCGTGCAGGTGCAGACGGAGAAGGTCTGGAAGTACGCCAACGAGTACACCCTGCCGCGCGCCGTCGTCATCAACCGCCTCGACCGCGAGCGCGCCGATTTCTTCCGCACCCTCGAGTTCCTCCAGAAGCGCTTGAAGGGCCGGCTCTGCCCGCTCCAGCTTCCGATCGGATCCGAGGCGGGCTTCAAGGGCGTGGTGGACCTGGTCGCGATGAAGGCGCTCCTCACGGCCGATGGCAAGCCGAAGGAAGCGGAGATCCCCGGCGAGGCGATGGACGACGCCAAGGCGTGGCGCGAGAAGCTCATGGAGGCCGTGGCCGAGACCGACGACGACCTGCTCGCCAAGTATCTCGAAGAGGGCAGCATCGGCGAGGAGGAGATGGTCAAGGCCCTCGGCAAGGCCATCGGGCAGGGGAGCCTCGTGCCGGTCATGGCCGCCTCCGCCACCAAGGGCATCGGCGTCCAGCCGCTGATGGACCTGATCGTCAAGGAGTTCCCGTCGCCCGCCGACGCCGGCCCGGTCGAGGGCATCGACCCGCGCAACAAGCAGGCCGTCACGCTGGCGCCCGATCCCAACGCGCCGCTCGCGGCCGTCGTTTTCAAGACCATCGCCGACCCGCACGTGGGCAAGCTCTCGCTCTTCCGCGTGTACTCGGGCACCTTCAAGGCCGACAGCCAGGTGCTCAACTCCACGCGCGGGGCCAAGGAGCGCATCGGGCACGTCGGCTGGCTCATGGGCAAGACGCAGAAGGCTGTCGACTCGCTGGGGCCGGGGGAGATCGGCGTCGTCGCCAAGCTCAAGGACACGCTGACGGGCGACACGCTCTGTGATGAGGCGCAGCCGGCGGTGCTCCCGGGCATCGCCTTCCCGGAGCCCTCCATCTCCTTCGCCATCCAGCCCAAGACGCGCGGCGACGAGGAGAAGATCTCGACGGCGCTCCACCGGATGACGGAAGAGGACCCGACGCTGCACCACCACTTCGACCCCGAGACCAAGCAGCTGCTCGTCTCCGGCATGGGGCAGCTGCACGTCGAGACGGTCGTCGAGCGGATGAAGCGCAAGTACAACGTGGACGTCAGCCTCCTGCCGCCGCGCATCCCCTACAAGGAGACCGTCAAGGGGCGCGCCGAGGTGCAGGGCAAGTACAAGAAGCAGACCGGCGGACGCGGGCAGTACGGCGACGTGTGGCTGAAGGTCGAGCCGCTCCAGCGCGGCGGCGGTTTCGAGTTCGTGGACGACACCTTCGGCGGCTCCGTGCCGCGCAACTTCATCCCGTCGGTGGAGAAAGGCGTCCGCAACTGCATGACGCGCGGCATCTTCGCCGGCTTCCCCATCGTGGATCTCAAGGTCTCGCTCTACGACGGGTCCTACCACGACGTGGACTCCTCCGACATGGCCTTCCAGATCGCGGCCTCGATGGGCCTGCAGAAGGGCTTCATGGAAGCGCACCCGATCCTGCTCGAGCCCATCATGCACGTCGAGGTGACGGCGCCGTCCGACCACGCGGGTGACGTCATCGGTGACCTGAACGGCCGGCGCGGGCGCATCGTGGGCATGGAGCCCGATGGCGAAGTCGTGTCCGTGCGCGCGCAGGCGCCCATGGCCGAGATGCTGACCTACGAGTCCGCGCTCCGCTCCATGACGGGTGGGCGCGGCGGCTACTCCATGGAGTTCTCGCACTACGAGGAAGTCCCGGCCCACCTCGCGGACAAGGTCGTCACCGCCGCGAAGGCGGAGAGAGAGAAGGCCCATTAGCCCGTCCTTCGTCACCCACATAGAGTGCACCGTCTGCGGCCGCCGCCACGAGGCCGGCCGCCTCCTCACCGTCTGCGAAGGCTGCGGCCAGATGCTGGCCGTCCGCTACGACCTGCCCAAGGTCGCCGCCGCTGTCACCAAGGACGACCTGCTCCGGCGCGCGCCCGGGATGTACCGCTTCCGCGAGCTGACGCCGCTCGACGGCGGCGAGGAACCGATCACGCTGGGCGAGGGCGGCACACCGTTAGTTCCGCTCCCGCGCCTGGCCAGGCATCTGGGACTCCGCCACATCTGGGGGAAGGACGAAGGCCAGAACCCGACAGGCTCGTTCAAAGCGCGTGGTCTCGGCATGGCGCTCACCAAGGCGCGCACGCTCGGCGTCAAGGGGCTGATGATCCCGTCGGCCGGGAACGCGGGCGGCGCCGCGGCGGTCTACGGAGCGCGCGGCGGGATCCCGGTGGTCGTGGTCGTCCCGCGCGGCACCGCCGAGGCTGCGATCGCGGAGGCGATCATCGCGGGCGCCTGCGTCTTCACGGTTGACGGTTCGATCGCGACGGCGGGCAAGCTGATCGCGGGCGTCGCGTCCACGTTCGGCTGGTTCGATCTGGCCACGCTGAAAGAGCCCTATCGCCTCGAGGGCAAGAAGACGATGGGGCTCGAGTTGGCCGAGCAGCTCGGCTGGCAGGCGCCGGATCTCCTCATGTACCCGACGGGCGGCGGCACCGGCCTCGTCGGGATCTGGAAAGCGTACGAGGAGCTGGCGGCCATGGGCTGGATCAAGGCCGCCCAGCCCCGTTTCGTCGCGGTCCAGGCCGAGGGGTGCGCCCCGCTCGTCAAGGCGTGGGACGACAAGGCCGAGACCACGACGCTCTGGGAGAATCCCGTCACGGACGCGCCCGGCCTTCGCGTGCCGGGCCCCTTCGCGGGGCGCCAGATGCTCAAGATCATGCGCGACACGGGCGGCCACGCGCGCGCCGTGAGCGAGCAGGAGATCGTCGAGGCGCAGAAGCTCCTGGCGCGCATCGAGGGCATCTGGACGGCGCCCGAGGCCGCCGCCGCGCTCGCCGCGCTCTGCCAGATGAAGGAGACCGGCGAGGTGGATGCGGGCTCGCGCATCGTCATCGTGCTCACGGGCGCGGGGATCAAGAACCCGCCGCCGGCCCTGCCCGCGCCGGTGCACCTCGACGGCGACGAGGCGCAGATCCTCGCCCGCGTCAGGAAGGCCCTCGGCCTCTAGCCAAAAACGCTGTTGACATGGTCCGAGTGGCTTAGTAAGTTCTTCCGCATTCCGGCCGAGAAAAGAGTCAGTCAGTGAAGGAGGCGGGCGCCATGAGCAGGCTGACGCGCAGAGATTTCCTCCGCTCCTCGGGTGTGGGTGTCGGGCTGGGCCTGGGGGCCGGATTCGGACTCTCGGGCTGCGCCGGTACCATGACCGGCGACATCGCGCCCAAGAGCGGCCGCAGGGTGGTGGTGATCGGCGGTGGCTGGGGCGGGTCCACCGCGGCCAGGTACATCCGCATCGCCGACCCGACCATCGAGGTGGTCCTGCTCGAGCCCAACCGGGAATTCGTCTCCTGCCCGTTCAGCAATCTCGTGTTGAGCGGGCAGCGGAGCATCGAGAGCCTGACGCTCTCCTACGGCGGGCTGCGGGCCCGCGGCGTCAAGATCATCCACGAGTTAGCGACCGCCATCGAGCCCGACACCAAAAGGGTCCGCATCGGCGAAGGCTACCTCGCCTACGACCGTCTCGTCGTCTCGCCCGGCGTCGACTTCCAGTGGGAGCAGGTCGAGGGGCTCGCGGCCGCCAGGGACACGGTGCTCCACGCGTGGAAGGCGGGGCCGCAGACGGTGCAGCTGGCGGCGCAGATCCAGTCCATGCCCGACGGCGGTGTCTTCGTCCTGACCGTGCCGCGCGTCGCCTACCGCTGCCCGCCGGGCCCGTACGAGCGCATCTGCCAGGTCGCGTGGTACCTCAAGGGGAACAAGCCGAAGAGCAAGGTGATCGTGCTCGACGCCAACCCGAACATCGTGTCGAAGACGGGGCTCTTCCGCGCGGCGTGGCGGGCATACCCGAACATCGACTACCGCGCCTCGCAGAAGGTGGTCGCCGTGGACACCTCGACGCGAGAGGTCCGCACCGAGTTCGATCGCGTCAAGTACGACGTGCTCAACCTGATCCCGCCCCAGCGCGCGGGCGCGATCGCCGTCCAGGCGGACCTCGTCGGCGCCGACAAGCGCTGGTGCGAGGTGGACCACGTCACGTACGAGTCGGTGAAGCAGAAGAACATCCACGTGATCGGCGACGCCACCATCGGGCTGCCCGTGCCCAAGTCCGGCAACGTCGCCAACAACATGGGCAAGGCGGCGGCGCTCAGCATCGTGAGTCTCCTCAACGGGCAGGCGGTGCCGCTCATGCCTCCCGGCAACACCTGCTACAGCTGGGTCAGCGACCGCGAAGCCATCGCGGTGGTGAATGCCTACAAGATCGAAAACGGCAAGGTGGTCCAGATCGAGCAGAAGCTCACGCCCGCCCAGAGCGTCTCCGTCGCCCAGCGCGCAGAGGGCTGGCGGCAGAGCATCTGGGCCGACATGCTGTCGTGAAGGGGGGGACGGCGATCATGACGACGACGCGCTTCGCGGCCGCCCTCGCGGCGGCCGTATTCCTACTCGCGGCTGCGCCCGGCGCGGCCCGCGCCGCCGGCCCGCTCGACGATCCAGGCTTCGCGAAGGTCATCACGTGCGCGGCCTGCCACGGCGCCAACGGCAACAGCGGCTCCGACATGATGCCGATCATCTCGGGGCTCGACCCGGCCTACTTCAAGCGGCAGATCGAGAACTACGCCGCCGGCAAGCGCCCGTCGCCCGAGATGGAGCCCTACGCGAAGGAGGTCCAGTTCCTCGGCGCGGACCAGATCGCGGCGTATTTCGCCGCGCAGAAGCGCGTGCCCACGCCCATCCGCGTGTCGGCCGAGGCCGCCGCCAGAGGCAAGACGATTGCGGCCCAGTGCGTAGTCTGCCACGGGCCGGACGGCAAGGGAGAGGCCGCGCGGCTGATCCCCGGACTCGCCGGCCAGCCTCCGGGCTACCTCGCGCAGCAGATGGCGCTCTTCAAGGGGGACACGCGGGACCCGGGCGACCCGCTGCTCGCGGCCAAGAAGGCGCTGATGAAGATCATCCCAGACGGCCAGTTCGCCGACCTGGCCGCGTACTACTCGAGCCTGCGCTAAGCCGGGATTCCGGCGCCCGCCCGGCGTCGCCCGTGGCAGCATGGGCTGCCGAGTTTTCGCGAGCGTCCGGCACATCCTCTATCTTGGCGTCAGGCTTGGCGTCAGGGGAGGATGACGGCAGCGCCTGCGGTATGATGCTGCCCATGTCGCTCTCGGATGCGGGCGCCCGCGTGTGACCGCAGACCTGCTGATCGCCGTCCCTCTTGGCTTCGTCCTCGGCTTCTTCATCGGGCTCACGGGTGTAGGGGGCGGGGCGCTGGTGGCGCCGGCCCTCTACGTGATCCTGGGCGTCCCCTATGGCCAGGCCGTGACGTTGTCCCTCGTCTACTCTCTGTTCACCAAGGTCGTCGGCGCCGTCCAGCACATCCGCCAGGGCACCGTGCTGTGGAGAATCACCTGGCTCTACGGGCTCGCCGGGATCCCGGGCGCCATCGTGGGCTCGCAGCTCGTCTACTGGGTGGGAGAGGAGACACGGCGCCTCCTGCCGTATGTGATGGGGGGCGTCCTTCTGCTGATCTCGGCCCTGCTGCTCCTGGAAATCGCCATGCGGCCTTCCGCCCCGCGCGAGCGGCCGTTCTCTCCCGCACGGATAGGCTGGGCCGGCGGCCTGGCCATCGTGGGCTTCCAGCTCGGTGTCGGCGTCCTCCTCGGCCTCACCTCGGTCGGGGCCGGTAGCCTCGTGGTCCTGTCCATGTTCCTGCTCTTCCGGATGTCGGCCCGGGAGATCGTCGGGTCGAACATCGTGATCGCCCTCATCATGGTCATTCCCGCGGGCCTGACTCACTACCTCGCCGGCGGCGTCGACTGGCGACTCCTGGCGGCACTGATGCTGGGCTCGCCGGGGGGCGTTGTGCTGGGCTCTCGGGCTGTTCTCACGGTGCCGGAGCGGCCGCTGAAGCTTGCCATCGTGGTCCTCATCGCCGCAGGCGCCGTCGCCACCGTCACTCGGTCCAGGTAGCGTGGAAATTCGAGTTAGGACACCGGCGCGTAGCCAACATAACCTGGCCATTGTGGCCCTGATCGTGGCGGGGGCGGTGTCGACGATCGCCAAGGCCTGGCATAAGCAAAAACTTATAGGAGGTGGGCTGATTATTTATTTGCTTTCGCCTTCCCTTCCTGCGATTGTTCCGGCCGGGATGACGTCGCAGCGCGCGTGACGCCCCCTGTATGAACTTCCATCATCTGCGGATTTTCTACACGGTGGCCCAGCGTCTGAGCATCACGGCCGCGGCGGAGGATCTCCTCCTGAGCCAGCCGGCGGTGAGCCTGCAGATCAAGGCCCTTGAGAAGGAGTTGGGCTTGGCCCTGTTCCAGCGGGGCGGCTCCAAGTTGAGGCTTACCCAGGCCGGCGAAGTCCTGTACCGCTCGGCCGTGTCCATCCTCCACGCCAAGGACGAGGTGGAGCGGGCGATCACCGAGCTGCGGGACGGGACCAAGGGGCGGCTGATCCTGGGGGCCGGGACCACGGGGGGAATGTACGTGCTGCCGCGCATCGTCCAGGCTTACAAGGGCCTCTGGCCCGACACCGAGATCGTATTCCACATCGGCACCACGGACCAGATTCTCGACAAGCTCCTGCAGAACGTGCTCGACATGGGGCTGGTGGGCGGGCCCATCGAGGACCGGCGCTTTGTGGCCGATCCCATCTGCGCGGACGAGCTGGTGCTCATCGCCGCCCCGTCCTACCCAGGCGTTTCGGTGGCAACGGTCACTCTCAAGGACCTGGCCGGGTTGCCGTTCCTGGTCCCCGAGGCGGGGTCGCGAACCCGCCAGCTGGTCGAGCGGAAGTTCCGCGAGTCGGGGGTGCCGCTCCGCATCGCCATGCAGCTCCCGGGCACGGAGGGCGTCAAGCGGGCGGTGGAAGCCGGCCTCGGGGTCGGGGTGGTCTCCTGTTACGCGGTCGAGAGCGAGTGCCAGGCGGGCGTGCTGCGCCGCGTGCCCATCGAGGGCTGGCGGCTCACGCGGACCATGAATTTGGTCTACCGGGCGCAGAAGTACTTTTCCCCGGTGGGCGAGCGGTTCAGGGAGTTCGCCAAGTCCTACGGGAAGGCTCATCTGGAGCCGCTCGGCCACGATCCCAAGCGGGATGAGGCGGCGGGCGGCCGAAAGGGCCATGGGATGTCGCGCGCATGATCAGCAGGCAGCGACCTGAGGGAGGCGAAAGGGGGGGCAGGGCGTCCGGCTTCAGACGTTTGGCTGAACGGTGTTCCGGAAGCGTGCTGGACCGTTCCGATTGGGGAGGGATGAACAATGGCCGAGACAAAGACCCGATCGTCCGTGCTGACAACCGAGGACTGGCTGGCGATGTGGCTGGGATTCCTGATCATCGTCCTGGTCCTGGCCGGGGTGCGGCCGGAGATGCCGAAGTTCCGGTGGGCCACGGACGGGGGGTTCGCGGCCACCGTGGCCGAGCAGAAACCGGCGGTGGACAAGCTCGCCAAGGATGCCGATGCCAAGGGTGAGAAGGACCTCGCCGCCGCGGCCGTGGCCCTCAAGGCGGCCGCGGATGCCGGCGGGCGGAGCGGGATCGGGAGCGCCGCGAAGAAGCTCGGCGACGCGGCCAAGGCGGTCAAGGACGCAGGGCTCAAGAAGAAGGCCGGGGACATCGCGAAGGCGGCCGGCGGGGATGCGGGCGCCCAGATCGGCAAGGTGTTCTCGGGCGAGAATATCTGGAAGGCCGTCGTGCTGGGGGTGGGCTACCTCGTCGTCTCGGCCATCGGCATCGCCCTCATGGGCGGTAGCGTGGCCAAGTACGTCGTGGGCTTCCCGGTGGTGTACGCGCTGGCCTGGCTCTCCCAGATGCTCGCCGGCAACTCCACGGTCAACTACTGGGGGATCGAGTACGTCATCTTCGCCCTCGCGATCGGCCTCCTGATCAGTAACACCGTCGGTGTGCCCGGCTGGCTCAAGGAGGCGGTCCGCACCGAGTACTACATCAAGACAGGGCTCGTCATCCTGGGGGCGGGGATCCTCTTCCTCGAGATCGTCCAGGCCGGCGCCCTCGGCATCGTCCAGGCGCTGCTGGTGGTCTCCGTCGTCTGGTACCTCTGCTTCTGGCTGTGCCGGAAGATGCGCGTGGACGACGAGTTCGCGGCCATGCTCTCGACGGCGGTGTCCATCTGCGGCGTCTCGGCCGCCATCGCCGCCTGCGGGGCCATCCAGGGGGACAAGAAGAAGCTCTCCTACGTCACCTCGCTCGTGCTGATCGTGGCCGTGCCCATGATGGTGCTCATGCCGTGGATGGTGAAGGCCTTCGGCA
>JACORX010000326.1 GCA_016179165.1 Candidatus Rokuibacteriota bacterium
CCGGTCTTCTCGCGCTGGTAGAGCGCCATCATGACGGCGCCGAAGAGCGCCATGCCCGTCGGGTGGTCGCCCATGCCCGGCATCGAGTTGGCCGGCGGCCCGTCCGCGGCGTGCACGAGGTCCATCAGCCCGGAGCGCGCCCACCAGGCGTTGATGTCGAAGCCGGGCTTGTTGGCCTCCTCCCCGGTTTCCCCGTAGCCCGTGACCAGCGCGTAGACGAGCCTTGGGTTGAGGGGCTTGAGCTCTTCATACGTGAGACGGAGGCGCGCGAGCACGGCGGGGGGGAAGTTGGTGACGAGGACGTCGGCGCGCGCCAACAGCTTGAGGAAGGCCTCGCGCCCCTCGAGCTTCGTCAGGTCCACGGCGAGGCTCTTCTTGTTGCGCGAGTCGAGCAGCCAGGCGTAGTTGCGCTCGCTCACGGGCAGCCCCGGTAGCTCGCCGAGCCGCCGGTTCGGGTCGCCCCCGTCAGGCGTCTCGACCTTGATCACCTCGGCGCCGAAGTCGGACATGACGGTGGCTGCGGACGGGCCGGCGATGAAGCTGCCGACGTCCAGCACGAGGATGCCGTCGAGGGCGCGCGGTGAGGGGCTCATCGTGGAACGGTTGAGGACGTTACGGCCGAGAGCGCGCGAATGTCAAGCGAAGCGCCAGCCGTCGAGCGCTCGCAGATTCTTTGGGACGACGCGCAGCGGCAAGTCGCGGAAGCCGAGGATGCCCGCGTCGAGGAGCGGTTGCCCGCCCCGGCCGAGATCCTCGCGCCTGAGCGACGGCATGGTCGAGAGGTGCCTCGCGAGGGCGTGGGCACGGGCGGGAAGATTGACGACCCCGCCGGGAACCCAAAGAGGAAAGTCGCCGCGCTTCCGATCGACCGGACCCGCGAAGACGGGCACCTGTGTCCAGAGCCTGTCTCGGCTCGCGCGCGGGATGGGCTCGGCCCGCCCGGCCGCCACGTCCCATGTCGCGATCGCCGCCGCGGCGTGGGCGCCCGTGAGCGGCTTCTTGCGCGTCTTCCAGGTAAGCGACAGCGCCAGCGAGCGGCCATGGCAGAGGACGCGGTGTGGCGTCCGCGGCGGCATGTAGAAGAGCGAGCCGGGCTCGAGGTGGCGGGTAATCCAGCCGCGGCCGATCATCCTGGCTTCGTCGAGATCCGCTCGCGTGCCGCGCGGCACCTGCGGCCCCGTCGTCACCGTGCGCCGCCCTTCGAGCTGTACCCAGACGCTCTCCACTTCGCCGTCGTGGTGGAGCCCCATGCCCTCGCGGGCTTTGCCATTAACGATGAAGAGAAAGGAGGTCTCCTCTCGGCCGGGGCCGAAGAGCGTCGCGCGGAGCGCCGCCATGAGCCGCGCCACGCGGGGCAGCACCTGGTGGATCTGCGGCATGTAGATTGTGGCGCCCTCGGCGAAAGCGCGATTGATCTGCTTGTGGGTGGGGCGCCGCTGGTATGTCCGCTCCGCCGCGATCTGGACGGGAAGGCCGGAGCGGGCGAGCGCAAGCGCCTCCCGGAAGGGCGGGGCGAGCGCGGTGAGGTTACTTCTTCGAGGCGGCGTAGCGCTTCTCGACGTAGTCGTCGAGGATCTCGAGGAACTCGGCGACGATCCTGTTGCCCTTCAGCGTGAGCTTGAGCGCGCCGTCCACGAAGACGGGCGCCTTGGGCTCCTCGAAGGTGCCGGGCAGCGAGATGCCGATGTCGGCGTGCTTGCTCTCGCCGGGACCGTTGACGACGCACCCCATCACCGCGACGTTGAGCGCTTCCACGCCCGCGTACTTCGACTTCCACACCGGCATCTGCTCGCGGAGGTAGGTCTCGATCTCCTCGGCCATCTCCTGGAAGAAGGTCGACGTCGTGCGCCCGCAGCCGGGGCAGGCCGTCACCTGCGGCAGGAAGCTCCGCAGTCCCATGGACTGGAGGATCTGCTGGGCGACCAGCACCTCTTCCGTCCTGTCGCCGCCGGGCTTGGGAGTGAGCGACACGCGGATCGTATCGCCGAGGCCCTCCTGGAGCAGGATCGACAGCCCCGCGGCGCTGGCGACGATGCCCTTGGCGCCCATGCCCGCTTCGGTCAGCCCGAGGTGCAGGGGATAGTCGGAGCGCGGCGCGAGCTGGCGGTAGACGTCCACCAGGTCCTGGACGCCGGAGACCTTGGCCGAGAGGATGATGCGGTCGTGGGCGAGGCCCGTCTGCTCGGCCAGCTCGGCCGACTGGATGGCGCTCTCGACCATGGCGTTCATGGTCACGTCGCGCGCGGTGAGCGGCTCGCGCAGCTTGGAGTTCGCGTCCATCATCTCGGTCAGCAGGTTCTGGTCGAGGCTGCCCCAGTTGACGCCGATGCGCACGGGCTTGCCGTTGTCCACGGCGACCTTGACGATGGCGGTGAAGTTGTCGTCGTGGTGCTTGCCGCCGACGTTGCCCGGGTTGATGCGGTATTTCGCCAGCGCCTTCGCGCACGCCGGGTACTTGGTCAGGAGCACGTGGCCGTTGTAGTGGAAGTCGCCGATGACCGGCGCCTGCACCTGCTTGACGATCTCGGGGACTGCCCGCGCCGCGGCATCGTTGTTGACCGTCACGCGCACGAGCTCGCTGCCCGCCGCGTGGAGCGCGTTGACCTGCGCCGCCGTGCCGGCGATGTCCGCCGTGTCGGTGTTGGTCATGGACTGGACGACGATGGGC
>JACORX010000358.1 GCA_016179165.1 Candidatus Rokuibacteriota bacterium
GCCTACGACTGCGTCCAACTCCACGGCGGCTACGGCTACATGCGCGAGTACCCGATCGAGCGCTTCTTCCGCGACATCCGCCTGCTGACCATCGGCGGCGGCACCTCCGAGATCATGAAGGAGATCATCGCCAAGCAGATGGAGCTGTGAGGGCGTCCCTCTCCCGGCCGGGGAGGGGGGAACCATGATCGATCTGGTCGCCATCGGGCACGTGACCTTCGACGAGACGCCGTCGGGCGTCAGGCCCGGCGGCTCGGCCTACTACGCGGCGTTGACGGCCCGGCGGCTCGGGCTCAGCGTCGGTCTCCTGACCTCCACCTCGTCCGACTACCCGCTCGAGATCTTTCCCGATGGGATCCATCTCACGACCGTGGCGTCACCGCAGACGACGCGCTACCGGCTCGGCCAATCCAGGGGCGCGCGAACCCTCACCCTCCTCTCCCGCGCAGCCGATCTCGAGACGGAGCACCTCCCCGCGGCATGGCGGGGAGCGCCGCTGGCCATGCTGTGCCCCGTGGCGGGCGAGGTGGACCCGGCATTGGCGGGCGCTTTCGAGGATGCGGCCGTCGCCGTGCTGCCGCAGGGCTGGATGCGCAAGCGCGGCCGGGGCGGCCTGGTAGGCCCGCAGCCATGGGAGGATGCCGATGACGTGTTGTCGCGCACCCAGCTGCTGGTCCTAAGCGAGGAGGACCTGCCTGGAGGTGACGCTGCCGCCGTCGCGTGGCTCCAGCAGGTGCCGCTGGGCGCCATCACGCGCGGCAAGCGCGGGGCGACCCTCTTCGTCAACGGCGATGCCTACCACGTCGAGGCCGATGCGGCGACGGAGGTCGACCCGACGGGCGCCGGGGACGTCTTCGCGAGCACGCTCCTGATCGAGTACCAGCGCCTCGCGGACGCGTGGGAGGCGGCGGCCGCAGCGGCGTGCGCGGGAGCGGCCTCGGTCGAAGCCGAGGGAACGGCGGCCATTCTCGACCGGGCCGGCCTGGACGCGCGGCTCGCGACCTACCGGCGCCGCCGCGGCGGCTGAGGCTTGCCCACGCCGAGCGGTGCGACTAGACTGGCTCTGATGACCGCACGGCGGATCCACATCACAGCCGGCTCGGTCGTTGCCGAGGCGGTGCTCGACGACTCGGTGACGGCCGGGCTCGTGTGGGATGCGCTCCCACTCGCCGTGGCGGCGGAGACCTGGGGTGACGAGATCTACTTCGCCATTCCGGTCAAGGCCAAGCCCGAGAGGCCCCGCGAGACCGTGGACATGGGCGACCTCGGTTACTGGCCTCCGGGCTCGGCCTTTTGCATCTTCTTCGGCCCAACGCCAGCGAGCCGCGGCAGCGAGATCCGGCCCGCCAGTCCTGTCAACGTCTTCGGCAAGGTCGCCGGCGACCCCACCGTGTTCAACAAGGTCCGTTCCGGCACGAAGGTGCAACTGGAGCGGGCCTAGGAGGTTCACCATGAAGATCTTTCTGGATACCGCGAACGTCGCCGAGCTCAGGGAAGCCGTGGCGATGGGGCTCGTGGATGGCTGCACCACCAACCCGTCGCTGATCGCCAAGGAGAAGCGCCCGTTCCGCCCGCTGGTGGAGGAGATCTGCTCCGTCGTCCCTGGTGACGTCAGCCTGGAGGTCGTGGCGACGGACTTCGAGGGCATGGTCAAGGAGGGCAAGGAGCTGGCGCAGGTCGCGAAGAACGTCGTGGTCAAGTGCCCGCTGACCAAGGACGGGCTCAAGGCCGTCAAGTATCTCTCGGGCGAGGGGATACGGATCAACCAGACGCTCTGCTTCTCGGCGCCCCAGGCGCTGCTCTCGGCCAAGGCCGGCGCGACCTACATCAGCCCCTTCCTCGGCCGCCTCGACGACATCGGCGCGGTCGGCATGGACCTGATCCGCGACATCTGCGAGATCTACCGCAACTACGGCTTCAAGACGCAGGTGCTGGCGGCCTCGATCCGCAACCCGCTGCACGTGGTGGACGCGGCGAAGGCGGGGGCGCACGTGTGCACGATGCCGTTTGCGGTGCTGGAGATGCTGATGAAGCATCCGTTGACGGACATCGGGCTCAAGAAGTTCCTCGACGATTGGAACAAGTCCGGGGCAAGTATCTAGGCTTCCGCTGCTGTCGCGCGCTGTGCCGGGCCCCCGCCGCCCTGACGTTTCCAGCCCGTTGCGTCCATTTGGTGTCGAACTTTGGGGTCCATAATCGGTGTTCCGTGTGGCTAACGTAGCGCTAACGGGCGGCGCGCTTGCGGGCCGTTCGGGTTGAGCGAGGAGTTAGACGCGCGGATCTCTCGACGAGGCGACGGGCAACGAACTTGTGCAGTACGCTCGCGATCAATGTCTGATATGGCACACCCTCTTCGAGAGCGCGGGCTCGCAGATCTCTCAGATCGGGCGAAGATAGTCTGATATTCACGCGCCGATCCTTGATCGAGGTAGCCCGCGCCGCCTCGCGAAGTGCCTTCAGTTCCGATTTCGACGGCATCGCCGACCGCAGGACGCCACTCTCGTAGGCCC
>JACORX010000317.1 GCA_016179165.1 Candidatus Rokuibacteriota bacterium
CCGATGATGACCACGATGAAAGCGAAGATCAGCTGCTCGCCGCCCATGGCGGGGCTGACCGACTGGCGGAATACGGCCCACATGAGCCCTCCCACCGCCGCCAAGGCGGAGCCCAACGCGAACACGCCGGTGAAGTAGCGGTAGATGTTGTGCCCCATGACCTGCACCATCTCGCCGCTCTCGACGCCGGCGCGGACGATCAGCCCCACGCGTGTTCGGTGGAGGAGGAGCAGGAGGCCCGCGTACACGGCGAGCCCCAACCCGATGGCGATGACGGGCACGCGCAGGACGATGACGTCCATCACGTCCCACGAGCCCTGGAAGGAGGCCGGCACCGGCATCACCTGGTCATTCGGGCCCCAGACGATCCGGATCAGCTCCTCGAGGATTATCGTCGCGCCGAGCGTGATCAGAATCTGGAACATGTGCTTGCCGTAGACGGGCCTCACGATCGCGCGCTCGATGATGACGCCCAGCGCGAGGGCGACCAGCACTGCGGCGGCCACGGCCGCCAAAAGCGCCAGCGCGTTCAGCCATACCGAGAGCGACTCGACCCAGCCGGCGACGCGGTTCAGGAGCAGGACGGCACTGAAGCCCGCGTAGGCGCCCCAGGAGAAGAGCGCGCCGTGGGCGAAGTTGAGCACGTCCATCAGGCCGAAGATCAGCGTGAGCCCCGAGGCGACGAGGAAGATCAGCATGCCCATGGCGAGTCCCGCCACGGTGAGCGTCAAATAGACGCGCGGCTCCATGCCGAGGAGCGGCAGGAGCGCCAGGGCGAGGACGATCAGGGCGGGCGCCGCGCGCTTCATATGCCCAAGTACTTCTTCTTCAGCGCGGCGTCAGCAACGAGGGCGGCCATGGGTCCCTCGCGCACCGTGCGCCCGTCGTCCACGAGGTAGAACTGGTCCGCCAAAGCCTCGGCCATGGCGAAGTTCTGCTCGACCAGCAGGACGGTCGTCTCGTGCTTGATCGATCGGAGCGCGGCGATCAGGTGCTCGATCACGATGGGCGCCAGGCCCTTCGAGGGCTCGTCGATCAGGAGCAGGCGCTGGGGGTTGACGAACGCGCGCGCGATGGCGAGCATCTGCTTCTGGCCGCCGGAGAGCGTGCCCGCGCGCGCGTGGTGGAAGCGCCCGAGGTCCGGAAAGAGGGCGAGCATACGCGCCTGCCTCTCGCGGCTCGCGGCGTCCTCACGGTGCATGGCCACGCGCAGGTTCTCCTCCACCGTCAGCGTGGCGAAGATCCCCTGCCCCTCTGGCACGAAGCCGACGCCAAGCCGCGCGACGTCGTACGGCGCCATCCGGTCTATGGCCCTGCCCTCGAAGCGGATCGCGCCCCGCGCCGGGTGGAGGAGCCCAATGATGCTGCGCATCGTCGTGGTCTTGCCGGCGCCGTTCCGCCCCAGGAGCACCGTCACGGCGTCCCGCTTCACGCGGAGCGAGACGCCCTGGAGAATGTGGTGCTGGCCGATGTTGGTGTGCAGGTCGTCGACCTCCAGCACGATCTCGCTCATGCTATCGGCCGCCACCGCCGAAGTAGGCCGCCTGGACTTCGGCGTTCCTGCTGATGGCCTCGGGGGTGTCGTCGGCGATGAGCCGGCCGTCCTTCAGCACGGCGATGGAGTCGGAGAGCGCCATGATCATGTCGATCTTGTGCTCGACCAGGAGCACGGTCCTATCCCGCCGGCGGCGTATGCCTTCGACCAATGCGATGATGGACGGTACCTCCTCGAGGGACATCCCCGCCGTCGGCTCGTCGAGCAGGAGGACTTCGGCGTCGAGCGCCAGGAGAATCCCCACCTCGAGCTTGCGCTTCTCTCCGTGGGACAGCTCGCTCGCGGGCGACCGCCACTTGGCGCCGAGGAGCACGGTCTCGAGGATCTCCCACGCGCGGTCCTCGAGGGCCGGGAAGGCGCGGTAGCTCCGCCACGCGTTGAAGAGAAGCCCGGCGCGCGCCTGGAGGGCGACGCGCACGTTCTCCAGCACGGAGAGCGTCGGGAAGATGTTGGTCAGCTGGAAGGAGCGCCCGATCCCCGCGCGCGTCCGGCGCGCCGCGCTCCAGCCCGTGATGTCCTCGCCCTTGAAGGCGATTCGCCCCCCGGAAGCGCGGTACTGCCCCGAGAGGAGGTTGAAGAGCGTGGTCTTCCCGGCGCCGTTGGGCCCGATGATGCTCTTGAGCGCGCGGGCGGGCACATCGAGGCTGACGTGGTCCACGGCGACGTGGCCGCCGAAGCGTATCGTCAGGTCGCGCGTGCTGAGAACGGGCGCGTCGGCCGTCGCTACTTCCCCTTCAGAAAAGCCTGGAGCGCGGATTTGACGCGCGGGTTCTTCCCCAGCAGGACCGTGTAGTGGTTGGTCTTCGGCACGAGCACCAGTTTCGCTTTCGGAATGGCGCGGGACATCGCCACGGCTTCAACCTGCGTCATCAGGCAATCCGTCTGCGTCAACAGGCCGTCGGGGGCGCGGAAGATCAGCGTCGGGCACTTGACCTGGTGGTGATAGACCCAGAGCCGCTCGCGTGCCGCGTTGGCCAGCTCCTCCTGGATGGCGTGTTTCGCCACCTTCGACCGCACGCTTCCCCCCGGCAGCGTCTCCACGTCGTAGCGGAAGTAGCGCTCCAGGTAGTCGTTCCACCTTCCGGCGAACATCGGGAGGCCCCGGAGCATTTTCAGAAAGGCTTCCAGCGAGGGGTACTCCACGCCCAGCCGGTTGATGGCGGGGGCGAGGGAGTCCAGGATCTCCGGCCGGACGTCGATCCCCCCGTCGATCAGTACCAGCCTCGAGACGCGGCGGGGGAAGCCCGCGGCGAAGCGGAGCGCGATGTGGGCTCCCAGGGAGTGCCCCATGACGACGGCCTTCTTCAGGCCGAAGTGGTCCAGCAGTCCGGCCAGGTCCTCGCTGTGGATCGAGAGGCTGTAGCCCGTGGCGGGCTTGTCGCTCTCCCCCCGGCCGCGCAGATCGTAGGCGATCACGCGATACGCGGGCGCCAGCATGTCGGCGACGCTGGTCCAGCAGGCGTGGTTGGCCGTGAGGCCGTGGACGCAGACGATGGCCGGCCCGCTACCATGCCGGCGGGCAAGCCCGCGGCCCGGCCACTCGCGGATCGCCAGCGAGATTCCGTTCACCCTCACGCGGGACACGGAGGACCCTCCTGCGCCGGCCGGCCTCACGGGCTGCGACGGCGGGGCCGCCGCCGCGCGCGGGCGTTCCCGAGAAGGAACCCCACGCCGCCGGCGGCCGTGATGAGGCCGGCGGTTACGTACATCACGGTGAAGTTCGTGGCGGCCAGGAGGTAGCCGAGCGGGTAGGCGCCCATGCCGATGCCCAGCTCCCAGCCGGTGTAGAAAGTGGCGATGGCGCGGCCCCGGTCGGCGGGGCGGGCGCGGTCCCCCACCAGGGCCATCATGGCCGGCACCGCCAACCCGAGCCCCACGCCATAGCAGGCGCCGGCCGCCAGCAGCGCCAGGGGCCGGAAGGCCAGGCCCACCAGCAC
>JACORX010000318.1 GCA_016179165.1 Candidatus Rokuibacteriota bacterium
GGCCTGCCCCTCGAGGCTCGTCACCTCTCCCGCCCAGAAGAGCTTGGTGTAGTGGGCCGCGTTGAGCACCGTCTGCGAGATCCACCAGAGCTGGGTCCCTGGATAGCCACGCGAGACGTCGCTGCCGTCGCCCCAGCCCGCCTCTGGATTGTGGCAGGACGCGCACGAGGTCGACGCATCGCCGGACAGGCGGGGGTCGAAGAAGAGCAACCGCCCCAGCTCCACCTTCGCCGGCGACATGGGGTTGTCGCGCGGCACGGGGACGGCGGGCAGCGGGCCGAGAGCGGGAGGCTTCCGGGACTGGGCGGAAACGGCTCCCGCGAGGAGCCCGGCCCCGAGCACGAGCGCGGCAGCCGCGCCCATCACGTTTGCTCCTCGGAGGCGTCGCATGGGTCGCTCCTCCTCAGTTCTTTCCGAGGGTCCGCAGCTTGTACTCGGGCGGCGTGGGACGCTCCACGACCACGGGCTCGCCACTCAGGCTCTCGAGGAACTGCACCAGGGCGCGCTTCTCGGCGCCCGACAGCCCCAGCGGGCGGAGGAGCGGGCTCTTGTTGGGGTGGGCCCCCCCGCCCTGGTCGTAGAAGTCCACCACGGCGTCCAGCGAGGCGAGGGAGCCGTTGTGCATGTACGGCGCCGTCCGCGCCACCTCGCGGAGCGCCGGCGTCCTGAACTTGCCGCGGTCTGCGGGCTCCTTCGTGACGCCGAAGAGGCCCACGTCCTCGCGCAGGTTGTCGTAGTTGGGGACGCCGAGCGTCTTCATGTAGCGCCTGAAGGTGATGTGCCTCAGCGGCTCGGCGTAGACGGCCGGATGCTCGGGGACGCCGAGGGCGTGGAACTTCTGGTCGGACAGGAGCGCGCCGTCGTGGCACTGGATGCAGCCGGCCTTGCCCTGGAAGAGCCTCAACCCCTCCGCCGCCTGCGGGCTCAGGGCCCCCGCCTCGCCCCTGAGCTGCCGGTCCAGCGGGGAGTTCCGGGAGGCGACGGTCTGGACGAAGGCCGCGAGGGCGTTGAGGATGCGCCCGTAGCTCGGCTCTCCGCCCATGGCCTTCCTGAACATCTCCTCGTACGCCGGCACCTGCCGCATGCGCTCGATCAGGAGGCGCCCGTCGGCCTGCATGAAATGGGCTTCCGTGAGGTGGTCGCGGACGAGGGTCGGCAGGTCGCGCCCGTCCATCCGGCCGTCCCAGAAGCCCCGCCGGTAATACGCGGCGTTGACGATGCTCTGGCTGTTCCTGAAGTACTCGCTCCCCGGATAGCCGGTGGAGAGCGCCTTGCCATCGCCCCACCCCTTCTTCGGGTCGTGACACGTGGCGCAGGAGATCGAGGCATCTCCCGACAACCGCGGGTCGAAGAAGAGCAGCCGCCCGAGGGCGACCTGCGCGGGCTTGGTCGCAGGCAGCGGAGGCAGCGCCGCCAGGGGCTCCGCGGCCGCGCCCTGGGCCATGGCGGCCAGCGCCACTGCAGCGAGCAGACCACCGATTTGCAGGTAGCGGATCATGTGTGTTCTCCCCCCGGGGGACCGGCTCACTTCCTCTCGAGGTCGAAGGTGATCTCGGCCTTGCCCTTGGCGGGCACGGTGACCTCGCCCTCCTTGACACCCAGCACGGGGTGCAGGGCCCGGACCTTGTACTTGCCCGGCGGCACGTCGGCGATGGCGAAGGTGCCGTCCGCCCCGGTCACCGCCACGTAGGGCGACGGCGCGGCGAACATCCACGCGTGCATGAAGTCGTGGGCGTCGCACTCGACCTTGACCCACTCCCCGCGGCGGACACTCACGGGCTTGGTGAGGGTCTGTCCCTGGTTCGGCTGGCCGAAGTTGAAGAGGGTGCGGCGGGTCGTGCCGACCACCTCGTAGCTGTGGATGTTGTGGAGCACCGGGTCGCTGTTGAGGATGTCGAGGTCTCCTCCCTTGGGCACCACCATCATCGCCGGGAGGAAGCGGCACCCCTTCTGGTCGAGGAGCGGCTTCTTGTAGGCCGCCGCCCAGGCCTTGCCCTTCTCGATTCCGTCGATGACGACGACGGCGTTCTCGAGGGCTCCGTTCTTGACGGCCACCTCGACGATCTCCCGCTCCCCGGCGCCGCAGACGTCGTTGTTCTTGGCGATGAGCATCTTCTTCGACACCGGCGCCCCCTTGAACAGAACCTTGCCCGCGAGACTCCCGCCATCGGCCACCGGCGCCACATCGTACGCGAGGGCCACCGCGGGAGCGAGCCAGAGAGCAGCCACGACGAACGCAGAGAGCTTCTTCACGCCTCCGTTCTCCTTTCCTCGCCGAGCCGCCGGCCGGCGACCGTCTCGATCGCCCGGGTAAGCGCCCCGGAATCGATCTCCTTGAGGAGCAGCTCTCGCGCGCCCGCGCGCATGAGATCGCTCTGCACTCGCTCGGTCAGATACGCGGTCAGCACCACGATCCCGGCCTCCGGCACGGCCTGCGCGATTCGACCCAGGAACGCCGCGGCATCCGGCGCCATCCGCGGCACGTCCGCCACGACCACGTCGGGGCGCCGCTCACCGACCACTCGCACGTCCTCTTCCTCCTCGCGCCCCTCGGCCAGCACCGAAATCCCCGGCACCTGCGTGAGCCGCCGGGCCAGCCCCGCGCGGGTCCCGGGGTGCTCATCGACGATGACAACCGTGACGGGGCGCTCCATGGCGACAGCATCGCGCGCGGAGAGGGATGCCGACAAGTGCCGGGTGGGGTACGGGGGACAGTTTTTCGGCCCTGGCGGATCAGGGCCGAATGGCTCTGGCGCCGCACTCGTTCGGCCGGGACGGGGCTCAGGACGGAGGAGCGTGGCGCCGGGCGAAGAAGGCGGCGGCCTCGGAGCGGCGCGAGAGGTGGAGCTTGTCGAAGATGTGGGACAGGTAGTTCTTCACCGTCTTGTCGCTCAAGCCGAGCGCGGCGGCGATTTCCTTGTTGGTCTTGCCCTCGGCCACGAGGGCCAGCACCTTCCGCTCCTGGGCGGAGAGCTGCGTCACGTCGTCGGGCTGGCCCCCCGAGGCGAGTCGCTGCACCTTCTCGAGAACCTTCTGGGTCACGGCCGGATCGAGCAGCGACTGCCCCGCCGCCACCGTCTCGATGGCGCGGACCAGCTCCTGGCCGCGGATCTGCTTGAGCAAGTAGCCTGAGGCGCCGGCCAGGATGGAGCTGAACACGGCATCCTCGTCCGTGTAGGAGGTCAGCATGATCACGTGGAC
>JACORX010000320.1 GCA_016179165.1 Candidatus Rokuibacteriota bacterium
CATCCACACCGACACGGGCTCCTTCCGCTACTCCAACACGACGCCCCGCACGTTCCGGATCGCGGCGGAGCTGGCGGCGGCCGGCGCGGACCCGGCCCTCGTCTCCGACCGCCTCTACCAGCAGCGTGCCGGCGACTCGCTGGTCCAGCTTGGCGAGGTCTTGCGGCGGGTCGAGATCAGCGACGACGGGCAGGTCGCGTGGCTCTGCGTACCGCGCGGTCTCGTCTCGCGCGAGTTCCTCGAGGCCGAGGACCTCGTCGGCTATCCGCGCTCGGTGCGCGGGGTCAAGGTCGCGGTGCTGTTCAGCGAAGAGGCGCCGGGGAAGGTCAAGGCGAGCCTGCGCGGCAAGGGCGACGTGCCGGTCAACGCCATCGCCCATCGCTTCGGTGGCGGCGGCCACGAGAACGCCGCAGGCTGCACGCTGTTGGGCACGCTGGCCGAGGCATCGGCGACCCTGCTCGAAGTCGTGCGCGAGTCGCTGGGCGCCGCGCGGCCGTGAATCGAGAAGTGATCCAGGCCGGGCGCTCCGGCGTGCTGCCGGTCGACAAGGGCGCCGGGCTCACGTCCTTCCAGGTTGTGGCGCATCTGCGCCGATTGCTTCGCGCGCCCAGGATCGGTCACGGCGGCACGCTCGACCCGGCGGCTACTGGCCTTTTGCCCATCCTGGTCGGCGAGGCCACGAAGCTCACGCCCTACCTCGTGGACCTCGACAAGGAATACCTCGCGACGGTGCGACTCGGCGTCACGACCGACACCCAGGACCTCTCGGGGGCGATGCTCGAGACGCGGCCGGTGCCAGGCCTCGGCGTCGCGGACGTCGAGCGGGCGCTCCTCGTCTTCGTCGGGAGCATCCGCCAGGTGCCGCCCATGTACTCCGCGCTCCACCACGAGGGCCGCCGGCTCTACGAGCTGGCGCGCGAGGGAGTCGAGGTCGAGCGGCGACCGCGAGAGGTGAGGGTCCACTCGATCGTGCTCGAATCTGTCGCGCTGCCGGACTTCACTATTCGAGTCTGTTGCGGCAAGGGCTTTTACGTCCGGACGCTCGCCGCCGATCTCGGCGCGGTGCTCGGGCCCGGCGGCGCGTTGGCGTCGCTTGTGCGTACGCGCGTGGGTCCGTACCGCCTGGAAAACGCGGTGACGTGGGAGTCCGTGCGCGAGGCCCGCGACGGCGGCGCGCTCTGGCCCCGCCTGCTCCCGCCCGACTCGGCGCTCGACGTTATGCAGGAGGCGCGGCTGTCGTCGGACGGCGCACGCGCCTTCGTCAACGGGCAGTCGGTGACGGACCCCGGCGCGCCCGGCCCCGTCCGCGTGTACGGCCCGGATGGCGTCTTCCTCGGGATCGGCGCGCGGCGCGGCGCACACGTCAAGCCTGAACGGCTCCTCCATGCGGATCCTCCGCGGCCTCGCGTCCTACCCGCCTGACCTTCGCCCCTGCGTGGCGGCGCTGGGCGCCTTCGACGGCATCCATCTCGCCCATGCGAAGCTCATCACGACGGCCGTCGCGCGGGGCCGTGCCCTCGGCCTGCCCTCGGTCGTCTGCACCTTCGACCCTTCTCCGGCGAGCGTGCTGTGGCCGGAGCGGGCGCCGCTGCCCATCGCCACCATCGAGGGGAACCTTGGGCGGATGGACGGCTTGGGCGCCGATGCGGCGCTGGTCATCCCCTTCACGCTCGAATTTTCACGCATGGAGGCCGAGGCCTTCGTGAGCGACGTGCTCGCAGGCACGCTCGGTGCCCGGGAGATCGTCGTGGGTTACAATCACACCTTCGGCCACGACGCACGCGGCACGGCGGCACTCCTGACCGAGCTCGGGCCCCAGCACGGTTTCGCCGCGCGCGTGCTGCCGCCGCTCAGGTTGCGCGGGCAGACCGTCTCATCGAGCGCCATTCGCGCACTGCTACACGAAGGCGACGTCGCCCATGCGGCCGAGCTGCTCGGCCACCCCTACACCGTCACGGGCGCCGTCCTGCGCGGGGCGGGGAGGGGGAGGACGCTCGGCTTCCCCACGGCCAACCTCCGGCCTGGCAGACCGCTCGCGCTGGGGCCGGGCGTCTACGTCGCGCGGGCGACCTGGGTCGGAATTGAGGCCGGCAGTGGGAATGGTGGCGCGGCCGACGCCGTGGTCAACGTCGGCTACCGGCCGACCTTCGGCGAGAACCAGTACTGGGTCGAAGCCTACCTCCTCGACTTCTCGGGCAACCTCTACGACCGGACGCTCAGGCTCGAGTTCCTGGACCGCATCCGGCCCGAGATGAAGTTTTCCGGGGCGGACGAGCTCAAGCGCCAGGTGGCGGCCGACATCGAGGCCGCGCGAGCACGCCGGGTTGGTCGCGCCGCGTTGCCGTGAGCGGCTTTACACCCTGCGGCGCCCGTGGTAAACTCCGTTTGTCCTTGAACGTTTAGGCCATCCACACGAACCCGTCCTATCGGAGCCGCAGTCAGGGCCCTGGGGGCGTGGCGATTGGGGGGGGAACCCCCGGGAGGATCCGCGCATGAAGTTGTCCGTAGAGAGGAAGAAGGGCCTCATCGAGCAGTTCAAGACCCACGACGGGGACACCGGGTCACCCGAGGTGCAGATCGCGCTCCTGTCCGAACGGATCAACGGGCTGACGGACCACTTCAAGACCCATCAGAAAGATCACCACTCGCGTCGCGGCCTGCTCATGCTGATCGGCAAGCGCCGCGGACTGCTCGAGTACCTGCGCAAGAAGGACACGGAGCGCTACCGACTTGTGACGGATAAGCTCGGAATCCGCAAGTGACCGCTGGCCCCGACTGGAGCCGACCCTCGACGGCCCGGCCGGGCCGGGCTCCCACGACCCACGTTTCCCACACCCCTGAGTCAGCCCCGGCACCGCCTGCTGCCGCCTCAACGGCGGCCGCCGCCGCTTCGTCGGCTGCTTCCACGCCTCATTGGCTGGAGAAAGATTGATCTCATGACGAGCCATACCGTACAGACAAAGCTCAACGGCACCGCTATCTCGATCGAAACCGGCAAAGTCGCCAAGCAGGCCGACGGCGCCGTCGTGGTCCGCTGCGGCGGCACCATCGTGCTGTCCACCGTGGTCGCGACCAGGTCGCCCATGGAAGGCCGTGACTTCCTGCCGCTCACGGTCGAGTACCGTGAGAAGGCCTACGCCGGCGGCAAGATTCCGGGGGGATTCTTCAAGCGTGAAGGTCGGCCGGACGAGAAGGAAACGCTGACCTGCCGCCTGATCGACCGCCCCATCCGCCCGCTCTTCCCGAAGGGCTTCCGCAACGAGATGCAGGTGATCAACCTCGTGATCTCGGCCGACAACGAGAACGACCCCGACGTGCTGGCCATGATCGGCTCCTCCGCGGCGCTCTGCCTCTCGGGCATCCCCTTCGCGGGACCCATCGGCGCCCTGCGCGTGACCATGACCGACGGCAAGCTCGTAGTCAACCCGACCTACGCGCAGGTCGCGACCGGGACGCTCGAGCTCGTGATGGCGGCCACCGAGGACGCGGTTCTCATGGTCGAGTCGGGCGGCCGCGAGGTTCCCGAAGACCAGATGCTCGAGGCGATCGCCTTCGGCCACGAGCACTGCAAGCAGCTCGTGCGTATCCAGAAGGAGCTGATCGGGCAGGCGGCCAAGCCCCGATGGGCCTTCGACGCGCACGCCGGGGCGGACCCCGGGCTCCAGGCCAAGGTCCAGCAGGTGGCGGCCCCGCGCGTGGTCGAGGCGCTGGCCATCCATCAGAAGCAGGCGAGGGCCGAAGCCATGGCGGCGGCGTTCGAGGCGGTGTGGGCCCATCTTACGAGCGTGGATCACGTGCCGGACGAGCCGACCTCGAAGGCCAAGGCGCGCGAGTACTTCGAGAAGGTCGAGAGGGCAGAGGTCCGACGCCTGATCGTGGACAAGGGCATCCGAGTCGACGGACGCAGCGTCAAGGAGGTCCGGCCGATCTGGTCGGAGGTCGCCTACCTGCCGCGGGCCCACGGCTCGGCGCTCTTCACGCGCGGCGAGACCCAGGCCCTGGTCGCCGCGACCCTGGGTACCAAGAACGACGAGCAGAAGATGGAGTCCTTCGAAGGCGACAGCTACCGGAACTTCATGCTCCACTACAACTTCCCCTCGTTCTCCACCGGCGAGGTGAAGCGCTTCGGCAACCCCGGCCGCCGCGAGATCGGCCACGGAGCGTTGGCCCATCGGGCGATCGCCGCCGTGCTGCCGACGAAGGAAGTGTTCCCGTACACGATCCGAATCGTCTCCGAGATCCTCGAGTCCAACGGTTCCTCCTCGATGGCGACGGTGTGCGGCGCGTCCATGTCGCTGATGGACGCGGGCGTGCCGCTCAAGGCGCCCGTGGCGGGCATCGCCATGGGCCTCGTCAAGGAAGGCGACAAGGTCGGCATCCTGACCGACATCATGGGCAGCGAGGACCACTACGGCGACATGGACTTCAAGGTCGCCGGCACTTCGAGCGGCATCACGGCGCTCCAGATGGACATCAAAATCTCGGGGGTGTCCGTCGACATCATGCGCCAGGCCTTAGCACAGGCGCGCGAAGCCCGGCTGCACGTGCTGGCAAAGATGGCCGAGACGATCAAGGCGCCGCGGACGGTGCTGTCCGAGTACGCGCCGCGCTTCGTCACCATCCGCATCCGGCCGGAGAAGATCCGGGAGATCATCGGCCCCGGCGGCAAGGTCATCCGCGGCATTCAGGAGAAGACCGGCGCCAAGATCGACGTCGAGGACGACGGCAAGGTGACGGTGTTCTCGTCTTCCAGTGAAAAAGCGCAGGCGGCTATCGATATCATCCAGGACATCTGCCGCGAGGCGGAGCTGGATCGAATCTATCTCGGCAAGATCAAGAGCATTAAGGAGTTCGGTGCCTTCGTCGAGATCATGCAGGGAACCGAAGGGCTCCTGCACATTTCGCAGATCGCCGAGGCCCGCATACGCGCCGTCGGTGACGTGCTGAAGGAGGGTGACGAGGTGCTGGTCAAGGTCATCGAGGTTGACGCCAACGGCAAGGTCCGGCTCTCGCGAAAGCAGGCGCTGCGCGACCAGCCGGCGCTGGCCGACAAGGAGAAGCTGAAGATCGCACCCACGGTCGGCGCCTAGCGCCGGTGGAGAGGAGCAGGGCCCGTGGCATCGCCTAGCCGGGCGGAGGCGTACCGCAAGACGGCGCTGCCGAACGGCATCCGCGTCGTCACGGAGTCGCTGCCCTGGGTCCGTTCCGTCGCGGTCGGCATCTGGGTCGAGACGGGCTCGCGCGTCGAGCCCCTCGAGCGCGGCGGCATCTCCCACCTGATCGAGCACCTCGTCTTCAAGGGCACCGACACCCGCTCGGCCGAGGACATCGCCCGCGCGATCGACTCGGTGGGCGGGCAGATGGACGCCTTCACCGCCAAGGAGCACACCTGCTTCTACGTCAGCGTGCTCGACGAGCATCTGGAGATGGCGGCCGAGCTCCTGGCCGACGTCCTCCTGCGGTCCCGCTTCGCTCCCGGCGACATCGAGCGCGAGAAGGCGGTGGTCTTCCAGGAGATCAAGATGGTGGAGGACACGCCGGACGACCTGGTCCACGACCTGTTCCTGGAGAAGGCTTGGCCGGGGCACCCGCTCGGGCGGCCGATCCTCGGGCGGCGTGACGTGGTTGCGGTGCTCGACCGCGACACGATCCTGAGCCACTTCCACGCCGAGTACGCCCCGGCACACGTGACCGTCGCCGTGGCCGGCAACGCAGAGCACGCGCGCGTCGTGGACGCCTTCGCCAGTCACTTCGAGGGCTTTACCCGGCCCGCGGTCCAGCATGCGAGCGCGGCCCCGACCTTGCTGCCGGGCGTGCACATGGTCTCCAAGCCGCTCGAGCAGGTGCAGGTGGTCCTGGGTTTCCCCGGCGTGTCGGACACGGCGCCCGAACGTTACGCGCTTTACCTGTTAAACGACATCATGGGCGGCAGCATGTCCTCCCGCCTCTTCCAGGAGGTGCGCGAGCGCCAGGGGCTCGTGTACTCCGTTCATTCGGGCGCCCAGCAGTTCCGCGACAGCGGTCTTCTCTATCTCTACGCCGGCACGGAAGCGGGCAACTTCGGCAAGGTGCTCAAGGCATTCCTCCACGAGGTGCGCGCGCTCAAGAAGGACGGGGTCACGGCCGACGAGCTCGCCCGCGCGAAGGACCACCTCAAGGGCAACCTCATGCTCTCGCTCGAGTCGTCGTCCTCCAGGATGAACCGGCTCGCGAGGCAGGAGCTGCGCTTCGGGGCCTTCCACTCGGTGGACGAGATGCTGACCCAGATCGACCGGGTGCGCCCCGACGAGGTCGAGGCCCTGATCCATCGCGTGCTCGACGAGGAGCAGCTCTGCCTCGTCACGCTGGGCCCCGTGGACAAGAGAAACCTTCCGAGAGAGTTTGGCGCCCAGACATGATTCCGCGTTATGCGCGTGCGGAGATGGCCCGGCTCTGGAGCCAGGACGCCAAGTACGAGGCCTGGCTTCGGGTCGAGCTGGCCGTGTGCGAGGTCTACGCGAAGCGCGGCATCATCCCGGTTGACGCTCTCGGCCGGATCAAGGCCAAGGCCCGGGTGGACGCGGCGCGGATCGACGACATCGAAGCCATGACCCGCCATGACGTCATCGCTTTCCTGACCAACATCGAGGAGTCGATCGGGGCGGATTCTCGCTACGTCCACATCGGCATGACGTCCTCCGACGTCCTGGACACGGCGCTCGCCGTGCAGCTCCAGCAGGCCTGCGAGGTGCTGCTGGGCGACCTCGATCGATTCCGCACCGCGCTTCGCACGCTGGCGCTCCGCCACAAGGGCACGCTCTGCGTCGGGCGCAGCCATGGCGTCCACGCCGAGCCCATGGTGTTCGGGCTCAAGCCTGCGCTGTGGTATGCGGAGGCCGGGCGAAACATCGAGCGGCTCAAGCGTGCCAAAGAGGCGGTGAGGGTCGGGAAGATCTCCGGGGCGATCGGCACCTTCGCCCACGTCGACCCCGACATCGAGGAGGAGGTCTGCCGCCTGCTCGATCTCGAGCCCGATCCGATCTCGACCCAGGTCGTCCAGCGCGACCGCCACGCTGAGCTGTGCTCCGTTCTCGCGATTGTCGCCGCCTCTCTCGAGAAGGTCGCCGTCGAGATCCGCTCGCTCCAGCGTACCGAGATCCTGGAGGCCGA
>JACORX010000324.1 GCA_016179165.1 Candidatus Rokuibacteriota bacterium
GTCCGGGCTAGAGGTATAATCCGCGCATGGTCGTTCTGGACGCCGCGCGCAAGCAGGCCCTCCGCCGCGAGTTGACCGCCCTCCTGGGCAGGGGATCCGTGCTGTCCGAGCCGGAGGAGCTGCTCGTCTACGAGTCCGACGGGCTCGTGCTCTTCCGGGCCCTCGCCGACTTCGTCGTCTTCCCGACGTCCACCGAGCAGGTCTCCGCCGTGGTGAAGCTCGCCAACCGGGAAGGCCTGCCCTTCGTAGCCCGCGGGGCGGGGACGGGGCTGTCGGGCGGATGTCTCCCTGCCGAAGTCGGCCTCGTGATCTCGCTGATGAGGATGAACCGCGTCCTCGAGGTGGACTACGACAACCAGATCGCCGTCGTGGAGCCCGGGCTCGTCAACCTGCACCTCTCCTGGGCCGTCGGGACCAAGGGCTTCTACTACGCGCCCGATCCCTCGAGCCAGCAGGCCTGCACGGTCGGCGGCAACATCGCCAACAACTCGGGTGGCCCGCACACGCTCAAGTACGGCGTGACGGTCAATCACGTGCTGGGTCTTGAAGTCGTGCTGCCGGACGGCGAGATCATGTGGCTCGGCGGCAGGACGCGTGAGGCGCAGGGCTACGACATGGCGGGGCTCTTCGTCGGCTCCGAGGGCACGTTCGGCATCGCGACCAAGATCGTCGTGCGCATCCTCAAGCAGGCGCAGGCGGTCAAGACCGTGCTGGCCGTCTTCGACTCGATCGAGCAGGCCTCCGAGGCGGTCTCGGCCGTGATCGCGCGCGGGCTCATCCCCGCCGCGATGGAGATGATCGACCAGCTGACCATCGGGGCCGTCGAGGACGCCTTCGGCTGCGGCTACCCTCGGGATGCCGCCGCCGCGCTCCTGATCGAGATCGACGGGCTCCGCCACGGGATGGAAGCGCAGGCCGAGCGCGTGATGGCCGCGTGCCGCGACTGCGGCGCGCGTGACGTGCGCGCGGCGCGGGATGAGGCCGAGCGCCAGCTGCTCTGGAAGGGGCGCAAGAGCGCCTTCGGCGCCTACGGCCACATCTCGCCGGCCTACATGGTCATGGACGGTGTCATTCCGCGCACGCGGCTGCCCGAAGTGCTCCGGCGCGTCAACGAGATCGCGGCGGCGCACGGGCTCCGCGTGGGCAACGTCTTCCACGCGGGCGACGGCAACCTCCACCCGAACATCCTCTACGACCCGCGCGTTCCCGGCGAAGAGGCGCGCGTGGTGGCGGCGGGCGGCGAGATCCTGAAGGTGTGCGCGGACGTGGGCGGCTCCATCTCGGGCGAGCACGGCATCGGCCTCGAGAAGGTGGACTACATGTCCCTGATCTTCTCCGAGGGCGTTCTCGACTACATGAGGCGCCTGCGCGATGCCTTCAACCCGCGCAACCTCTGCAATCCCGGCAAGATCTTCCCGTCGCGCAAGGCCTGCGGCGAGGGCGGGCCCGCCTACCGCCCGCATCCCATCGAAGAGAAGGGCCTCGCCCAGCGCTTCTAGCCGGATGTTAGACGCGCTTCGCGGCATTGTCGGCCCCGCCCACCTGCTCACCGGAGCGGACTGCGGGCCGTATGTCGTCGATGGCCGCACGCCTGAGGCCGTCGCGCTTCCCGGATCGAAGGAGGAAGTCGCGGCCGTCCTCCTCGTCGCCGCCGAAGCGGAGATGCCCGTGACGCCGTGGGGCGGTGGGACCAAGATGAGCATCGGCGCCCCGCCCCAGCGCTTGGGCCTCGTCCTCGCGCTGAGGCGGCTGAACCGTCTCCTCGAGCACGAGCCGGGTGATCTGACCGCGACCGTTGAGGCGGGGATGACCCTGGGCGCGCTCCAGCGCGCGCTCGGCGAGCGTGGCCAATGGCTTTCGCTCGACCCTGCACACGCAGACGAAGCGACGCTCGGCGGCATTCTGTTGAGCAACGCGTCGGGTCCGCGTCGCCACCTCTACGGCTCCTGCCGAGATCTCCTGATCGGCGTGACCGTGGTGACGGCGGCGGGCGCGCTCGTCAAGGGCGGCGGCAAGGTGGTCAAGAACGTCGCCGGCTACGACCTGCCCAAGCTTTTCATCGGCGCCTTCGGGACGCTCGGAGTGGTCGTCGAGGCGACGGTGAAACTCCGGCCTCGCCCCGACGCCGATCGGCTGGTGGTCGCGCGCTTCGCGAGCCTCAAGGCGGGGGGGGCGGCCGCTCGCGCTGTGATGTCCTCGGATCTTCTGCCCTCCGCCCTCGATCTCGTGGACGGCGGGACGCTCCGCGCGATGGCGTTGGGCGGTCCCGACGGCGCGGCGCTCCTGATCGGCGTGGACGGGATCCCCGAGCAGGTCGACTGGCAGTGCGCCGAGGTTGAACGCATCCTGCGCCCGCAGGGCTTGGTGGACGTCCGCGTGCTCGACGGGGACGCGCGCGATGCGGCCTGGCGCGCGCGCGGCGCGCTCGGGCGCGGTGCCTTCGCCGAGACGGCGGCAGTGATGAAATGGGTTGTCCTGCCCGCCCAGGTCGCGGACGTCATGGAGCAGGGGTCGGCCGCCGCCCAGCGCGCGGGCCTCCCTGCGGCGCTGGCGGCTCATGCGGGCGTAGGTGTCGTGGAGGTCGTGCTGGCGGGGGGTGGTGTCGCGGCGGTGGTCGCCACCGTGTTGACGGAATGGCGGGCGCTCGTACGCGCGGCGGGCGGCCAGGCGCTGGTCGAGTCGGCGCCGCTCGCCGTCAAGGAGCGCGTGCCGGTCTGGGACGACCCAGGCCCGGCGCTCCGCATCATGCAGCGGATCAAGTCCCAGCTCGACCCGGCCGGTCTCCTGAACCCAGGCCGCTTCGTCGGAGGCATCTAGGTCATGGCTCACGTGGGTATGCCGCTCGCGTCGCCACAAGCCGGGCCGCTGACGCTCCACGGCCACGACGTCGAGGGCGTCAACCGCTGTGTCCATTGCGGCCTCTGCCTCGCCTACTGCCCGACCTTCTCCATCCTCGGCACCGAGATGGACTCGCCGCGCGGCCGAA
>JACORX010000322.1 GCA_016179165.1 Candidatus Rokuibacteriota bacterium
ATGTACGGCAGCACGGTGGCGAGGGACACCGGCGGGAACGAGACGCCGTCCGGCAGCGGACTCGGCCGGTGGTTGGGCGTCATCACGTTGAGGCGGTAATGGGTGCCCCGGTAGTCGAGCGGAGCGCGCTCCTGCCAGCAGGCCCACACCGCGCGCATCGCCAGGATGTAGTCCCGCATGCGCGGGCCGGGCGCCGTCCAGGGCATGCCGAACCGGCGCTCGATCTGTCCCTTCACCTGGCTGCCGAGCCCGAGAGAGAAGCGGCCGCCGGAGAGCCGCTGCACGTCGAACGCGGCGTAGGCCGTCGTCGTGGGGCTGCGCACAAACGCCTGCGCCACCGAGGTCCCCAGCGTCAGGCGGGTGCTGTGCTCGGCCGCGAGCGCGAGCGCCATGAACGGATTGTGCGACGTCTCCGGGACGATGACGCCGTCGAAGCCGAGCGCCTCCGCGCGCCGGACCGCGCTCGGAATGGCGCTGAGTTCATCGATCGGCAGCTGGCTCTCGACCTTCATCGTGCGATCCTCCTCTGGAAAGATTAACAGGACCCTCTCCGCCATACTGACCTGGCCCGCGGTGACGTACCAGCCGCTATGTTAGCCCGACGCAGCGTTGACGGCCCCCCAGTTTCTGGCCCAAACGCGGAGGTCTGTGTGGAGCGCCCCGGTGGACGGCGCCCGCTCGCCCCATCAAGGCCCGGTTTGACTTGTCCCGCGCGCTCTGACAGGATCGGCGCGCGATGCCACGGGTCGTCCGCACTATGACGAGGCCTCCAGGGTACCGTCGAGTTCCACTTCGTCACTCGTAAGGGCAACGAACTTGCCTGCTCGTTAGCGCGTGTCGCGCGCCAGGCAGCGTCTGAGCGGAGTGTTGGGTCGCTTGCCCCGACACCGGACAGTCGTATATCCTGCGATCAGTGAGTCCGACGGTTCTCAGGGCCCGCGGATACCGGTTCTACTTCTTCTCGCGGGAAGAGCCTCGGGCCCATGTGCATGTTCAGCACTCGACCGGCGAAGCCAAGTTCTGGCTCGAGCCTCGCCTGGAATTGGCGCGGAACTACGGACTCACGCCAAGGCGTATCAGCGCGGCCCTGAAAACGATCCGTGAGCACGAGGATGAGATCCGCACAGCGTGGAGGAAGCACTTTGGCCGTTGATGTAACCAACGTGTCTCGGCTCGGATTCTGGCTGCTGATCGGGGAGAGCGAGCGCTTCGTCTCCTTTGAGGCGTTCCCTTGGTTCCGGGAGGCGTCGATTGCTGAACTCACGAACGTCGAGCTGCCAAGCCCGCATCATCTGTACTGGCCAGACCTCGACGTCGATCTCGCAGTCGACTCATTGGATCACCCTGAACGCTACCCACTGGTCAGCCGGGCGCGGCTTAAGAAGCCCCTGAAGCCGACGGCGACCGCGGCCAAAGAGTCGCGGGCGACGTATAGGCGCACGCCGCGCGGCCGCCGCGGCTAGGCGCAAGCCGTTAGCCGCGCTATCTCCGGCCCTGGTGTACCCCGGCACGGGCGTGGCCGCGTCGAGGTCGATCGGCCCCGAGCTCGTGTCGCCAGCGAGGAGCGCCCCGGTGGACGGCGTCCGCTCGCCGCCTCGAGGCTCCGGTTTGACTTGTCCCGCGCGCTCTGACAGGATCGGCGCGCGATGCCACGGGTCATCCACGTGGTCCCAATGACGGTCCGCGAAGCCGGCCGGGGCGCCGTCGCCGTCGATGCCCTCGCCGTTCTTCGCCCCGAACACGAGGTCATGGCATGAGCTTCCGGGTCCGCCGCTCCTCGCTGATCCTTCCGGTCAACGTCCCCCGCTTCATCGAGAAGGCGCACACGCGCGGCGCCGACGCCATCGTCCTCGACCTCGAGGACTCCGTGCCGCCGGCCGAGAAGGCCGGCGCCAGGGCGCTCGTGAAGGAGGCGATCCCGCTGGTCGCCCGCGGCGGCGCCGAGGTCGCGGTGCGGATCAACAACGATCCGGCGCTGATCTCCGACGACATCGAGGCCTCCGTGTGGCCGGGGCTCAGCAGCCTCTCGATCCCGAAGGTCGAGTCCGCCGCGGAGCTCGAGCGCCTGGGCGCGCAGATCGAGCGGCTCGAGCGGGCGCGCGGCATCCCGGCGGGCCACGTCAAGCTCAGCGTCGCGATCGAGACACCGCGTGGGCTCCTCGCCTGCGAGACGATCGCGACGGCCAGCCCCCGGATCGTCACGATGGGCTTAGGTCCCGAGGACTACTGCCTGTCCCTCGGCGTGGAGCCCTCCGCCGACGGGATCGAGCTCCTCTACGGGGTCTCACGGGTGGTGACGGTGTGCAAAGCCACCGGCATACAGCCCGTGGGCCTCCTCGGGAGCATCGCCGGCTTCCGTGACCTCGCCGCGTTCGAGGGCGCCGCCACCCGAGCCCGCCATCTCGGCTGTCAAGGCGCCGGCTGCATCCACCCGGAGCAGGTCGTCATCCTCAACCGCGTCTCCTCTCCCGATCCGGAGCGGGTGCAGTACGCGCGCCGCGCTGTCGAGGTGTTCGAGGAGGGCCTCCGGCAAGGCACCGCCTCGGTCAACCTCGACGGCAAGATGGTTGACGTTCCCGTGTATCGTCGGGCGCAGATCATTCTGGAGCGCGCTCAGGCGATCGCCGAGCTCGAGCGGACGAAGGCCGAGGCTCTCGCGCGGAGCCGGTGACCGGCACATGCCGCTTCAGAGGCAACGGTTCGACGCGGATCTCCAGGGACCGCTTCGCGGTATCCGCGTGCTCGATTTCTCGCGGCTCGTGGCCGGCAACATGGTCAGCCTGCAGTTGGCCGACTTCGGCGCGGAGGTGGTCAAGGTCGAGGCGCCGCGGCGCGGCGACACGCTGCGCGACTGGCGCGAGAAAGGGATCAGCGTCCACTGGAAGGTCTACGCGCGCAACAAGAAGAGCATCACCCTCGACCTGAAGGCGCCGGAAGCGCCGGACGTCATCCTCGACCTCGCCGGGCACTTCGACGTGATGATCGAGAGCTTCCGGTTCCGCTACCTCGAACGGCTGGGCGTCGGGCCCGAGCGGCTCCTCGAGCGCAACCCGAAGCTGGTCCTCGTGCGCGTCTCCGGCTTCGGCCAGACCGGCCCCTACGCGAAGCGCCCGGGCTTCGGGACGCTGGTCGAGGCCATGTCGGGCTTTGCCTCCCGCAACGGCTTCGAGGATCGCGAGCCCGTGCTGCCGCCGCTCGCGATGGCGGACATGATCGCCGGGCTCTACGGGGCGATGGCGATCGTCATCGCGGTCCGGGACGTCGAGGTGAACGGCGGCCGCGGCCAGGTCATCGACCTGAGCCTGCTGGACGCGATGTTCTCGATCCTCGGCCCCGAGGCCGCAATCCACAAGCTGACGGGCAGGATCCGGAAGCGGGTGGGCAGCGCGGCGGAAGGGACCTCGCCGCGCAACGTCTACGCGACCAAGGACGGCGGCTGGGTCGCCATTTCGGCCTCGACCCAGGCGATGACGGAGCGGCTCTTCGCCGCGATCGGCCGCGCGGACCTCAACGAGCACCCCGACTTCAAGACCAACTCGGAGCGCATCAAGCGGCGCCATGAGGTCGACGCCATCGTCGGCGGCTGGATCATGGAGCGGACGCTGGCCGAGAACATCGCCTACTTCGAGGAGGCCGGCGTCACGGCGGCCCCCGTCTACGACATCGGCCAGTTCCTGGAG
>JACORX010000344.1 GCA_016179165.1 Candidatus Rokuibacteriota bacterium
GGTGGAGGGCGACGACGCGTCCGTGCAATCCCGCGTGGTGACGCCCAAGGGCTCGGAGATCGGGATCGAGTACCGGCTGTACCGTGGCACGAACGGCCGGTGGACCGTCTACGACCTCTATGTCGACGGCTTCAGCCTCGTGGGCAGCTACAAGGCCCAGTTCAACCGCATCATCCAGCGCGGCTCCTTCGCCGACCTGCTCAAGCAGCTCCGCCTGAAGGTCGGCTCCTAGTCTTCCACGATCCCGCGGGGATCCCGCGGGCTTGAGCCATAATGGCGCGAGCCCATGGCCGAGCCCGCGGGATCCGCGCTCACCTGGCCCGACTTCGCCATCCTGGCGGCGTCGCTGGCCTTCCTCATCGCCATCGGCGGCGCGTTCAGCCGCCAGCAGCTAGGAACCGCGGACTTCTTCCTCGCGCGCCGCCGCATCCCCTGGTGGGCCGCGTGCCTCTCCTTCCTCGCCACCGAGATCAGCGCCGTCACCATCATCGCGGTGCCGGCGACCGCCTACAGCGAAAACTGGCAGTACGCGCAGTTCTTCGTGGGATCGAGCCTCGCCAAGCTCGCCGTCGCCTACCTCTTCATCCCGGCTTTCTACCGCTACGACTGCACGACGATCTACGAGTTCCTGCTCCACCGCTTCGGCCAGGCCAGCCAGGTGACGGGCTCGGTCTTCTTCTTCATCACGCGCCTCCTCGGGTCGGGGGTGCGGCTCATGGCCGCCGCCCTGGCCGTCGCGGTGCTCGTGGGCTGGCCGCTCTGGACGACGATCGCGCTCTTCACGGCTGTGTCCATCGCCTACATCGCGCTGGGCGGCGTGAAGGCCGTGGTCTGGACCAATGTTTTCCAGGCCTGCGCCTTTCTCGTGGGCGGCGCCCTGACCGTGGCCTTTCTCGCCTCGCGCATCGACGGCGGGCTCGGCGCCATGCTCGGGACGGCGGCGGAGGCGGGCCGGCTGAGCGTGATCAACTGGGGCCCCGCGCCGGGCGCGGGCGATTTCTGGCGCCGAGTCCTGACGGACCCAAACATCTTCTGGCTGGCGATCCTCAACGGCTTCATCGGTTCCATGGCCGCCTTCGGCACGGACCACGACCTCATGCAGCGCCTGTTGACCGTCGAGACGCGGGGCGAGAGCCAGCGCACGCTGGCGCTCACGCCGATCGGCACACTGGTGACGCTGCTGTTCTACCTAGCCATCGGCGCGGGCCTCTTCACGTACTACGCTCAGCATCCGGGCGTTCTCCCGCGGCCGGACGAGATCTTCCCGTTCTTCATTCGCACGGCCATGCCCGAGCTCCTGCGCGGTGTCATGCTCACGGCCATCGTGCTGGCCTCGATCGACTCGCCGTTAGGCTCCCTCTCGGCCTCCTTCGTCACGGACATCTACCGGCCGCTGCTGGCGCCTGGGCAGTCCGACCGCCACTATCTCAGGGCCTCACGCGTCGCCGTCGTCGCCTTCGGGTTGACGCTGGCGGCGCTGGCCTGGGGCTTCTCCTTCTTCGACAAGATCCTCTGGCTCGCCTTCAAGATCGCCGGCGTCACCTTCGGCTCGCTCCTCGGCGTCTTCCTGCTCGGCCTGCTGACCCGCCTGCGCGCAAACCGGGCCAACGTCGCCGCCATGGTCATCATGGGCCTGGTCAATCTCGTGCTGCTGGTCCTCTCGGAGACGGGTGTGATCGCGCTCGCCTGGTCCTGGCTCGTCATCCTGGGCACGGCCGGGACGATGACGCTGGCCCCGCTGCTGGCGTCGGTGCTCGACCGCGGGAGGCAATCTCCCGTCTGAGAAGGTTCGGCAGGCGCGGTAGAATCGGGACGTGAACCCAGAGACCCCCGTCGCCGAAGACGCGCGCATCCGGCTCCGTGCCGGCCTGATCTCCCTGGTGGTGTCCGTCCTCTTGCTCGCGGCCAAGTATCAGGCCTATCGTATGACCGGCTCGACGGCGGTGCTCTCCGACGCCCTCGAGTCCATCGTCAACGTGGTTGCCGCTCTCTTCGCGCTGGGCGGCCTGCTCTTCGCCGGGCGCCCCGCCGATCGCAACCACCCGTACGGCCACGGCAAGATCGAGTTCTTCTCGGCGGCCTTCGAGGGCGGCCTCATCGCCTTCGCCTCGGTCCTGATCGTCTATGAGGTCGCGCTGAGCCTGCTCGTCGGGCCCGAGGTCAGGCAGATCAGCGCGGGAATCCTGATCGTCTTCGGGGCCGGGCTCGTCAACCTGGGTCTCGGCTGGTACCTGGTGCGCACCGGCCGCCGCTACCAGTCGCTGACCTTGGTCGCCGACGGCCAGCACGTGATCGCGGACTTCTGGACGAGCGTGGGTGTCGTTGCCGGGCTCCTGCTCGTGCACCTGACGGGCCGAGCGTGGCTGGATCCGCTGGTGGCACTGCTGGTGGCGCTGTCGCTGCTGTGGACGGGCTTCCGGCTCGTGCGCCACGCCGCGGGCGCGCTCCTCGACGAGGAAGACCCCGCGCTGCTGAGCCGCGTGCTCACCGCGCTCCAGGGCTATGTCGGCCACGGGGTGATCCGCATCCACCACCTGCGCGCCATCCGCTCGGGCCGCTTCCACCACGTCGAGGCGCACCTGGTCGTCCCGGAGTTCTGGAGCGTGGAGCGGGCCCACGACGTCTCGGAAGACGTGGCCGCCCGCGTGATCCGCGACTTGGGCGTCGAGGGCGAGATGGTCTTCCACACCGACCCCTGCCACCGGACCTACTGCGAAGTCTGCGACCTCGAGGACTGCCCGATCCGCCGCGAGCCGTTCCTGAAGGTGACGCCGCTCACGCTCGAAGAGGCCGTCCAGCCCGACATGCCGCAGGGAGGGGACAGGCTATGAGACTCGACGACACGGCCATCCAGAAATTCCTGTCGACAAAGGAGGTCGCGCTGCTCGCGACCGTCCGGGCGGACGGCGCCCCGCTCGCGATGCCGATGTGGTTCCTCCACGATGCGGCGACCGTGACCATGATCAGCGTCGAGGGCACGCAGAAGGTCCGCAACCTCCGCCGTGACCCGCGGGTCTGCGTGGTGGCCGAGGCAGGCGGCGGGGGCGGCGATATACGCGGCGTGACCGTGCTCGGGAGCGCGGAGTTTCTCGGCGATGGTCCCGAGCGGCGCGCGCTCATCGAGCGCTTCCACGAGAAATACCCTCGCTTGGCGAGCCTGTGGGGCGGCCGCGCGATGCCCGCGAACCGCGTCATGTTCAGGATCGCGCCGGAACGGGTGAAGAGCTGGGGGCTCGCCTCCTGAAGCGGGGGTCTACAGGCCGAGCAGCGCCTCCAGGTTTCGCCAGAGGATGCGCTCTTTTTCCTCCTGGGTCAGGCTGGCGAGCCCCTGGACCCAGGCGACGGGGGACGGATGCCACGGTACGAAGGGCCAGTCGCTGCCGAGCACCACGCGGTCGGCGCCGACCTGGTCGAGCAGGAAGCGCAGCGCGGCCTCGCGGCCCGTTATGCAGTCGTAGTAGAGGCGCCGCTGGTACGCGCTCGGCGGCTGGGGGATACGGCGGGCCTCGGGGCGGCCCTGCCAGCCGCGGTCGAGTCGTCCCATCGCGTAGCACGCGGGGCCGCCGCCGTGGGCGATACAGGCGCGGAGAGCCGGACAGGCTTCGAGGACGCCGCCCGAGATCAGGATCGCGACGACGATCGCGTCGTCGAGGATGACGCCGAGGCTGTTGAAGAGCCCGTCGCGCGGGGTCCGCTCCACCAGGAAATTGTGCTGCGGCTGGGGGTGGAAGAAGAGGACGGCGCCCATCGCCTCGGCGGCCTTGAAGAACGGCAGGAACCGCGGCTCGTCCCACTGAAGCCCGTTCACCTGCGTGTCGAGCTCGGCGCCCTTGAGTCCGAGGACGGTCACCGCGCGCTCGAGCTCGTCGATCGCCGCCTTGACGTCCTGCAC
>JACORX010000337.1 GCA_016179165.1 Candidatus Rokuibacteriota bacterium
GCCCGCCTCCCAGCCGAAGGCCGCTGAGAGGATCGCCTCGTGGGGGGCGCTGGTGAAGAACTGGTACTTGAGCGACATCTCGAGGTTGCCGAAGCCGCTTTCCGTCCTGCCGTTGGCCGCGGGGTCGAGGAGGTTCCATTCCCCCTCGAGCGTCAAGCCGAGGTCGGGGAAGATGCGCTTCGAGAACTCGCCGGCGATGGAGGTCACCTGGCCGCCCGGCTCCTTGATGTGCAGGAAGGTCGGCAGGGACAGTTCGTCGGCGACGAAGGGGTCGTCGATCGTGAGCGTGGACGGCAAGAAGCGCTTGCCCGCCACTCCGTGCGCGGATGCGAGCGCCGGCCAGGCGCAGAGGGCCAGTGAGGCGGCGAGCGCCGCTGCTAAGTAGCGTGATGCCATGGGTTCCTCCAGTCGCTGAAAAAGGGGGACTCAGCCGCGGCGCCGCGGCTCGCGGCTGGCGTCTGCCGGAGGATCCCTGGCGAAGCGGCGGGTTAGCTGGCGAGCGAGTGGAGGGAGGGAGGTGCTCGTCCGGTGCCGGGCTGTCTCCAGGCCAGGCTCGGCGTCTCCGGCTGCCCGGGTGCCACCAGCTCGGCCTCGGCCGGCGCGGGGTCCAGGGCGGGGCGCGCCGCCACCTCGGCTGCGGCGAGGTGCAGCGCGGCGGCCGCCACGGGGCAGATCTCGCCGGGCGCGCCGGCCGGCAGCGGGTCCGCTTGGCCGTGTCCCCCGTCGTGTCCCCAGTCGTGGACGGCGTGCGCGCGGGTCTCCACGGGCGCGGGCAGGTGGTGGTCCGAGTGGATCGCGCCCACGAGACCGTTGATCCCCCGCACGAGAGCGAGGGCCAGGAGCGCTACGACGCAGGGCCGAGCCGATCGGAACAGGCCTGACATTGCCGGCACCATACACCACTCTAACCCCCGGCGCCCGAGCTTGTTCCGGGGAGCGGGTTTGACTCACCATGACGCCGTGTGGGATCATAAAGGCGCGTCATGAAAGTCCATTTCACCACTCTCGGCTGCCCCAAGAACCAGGTCGACTCCGAGTTGATGCTGGGCATGCTTGCCGGGGCCGGCCACGAGATCACGGATGCCGCCGAGACGGCCGACTGCCTCGTCGTCAATACCTGCGCCTTCATCGACCGGGCGCGCGAAGAATCAGTCCAGACGATTCTCGAGCTGGCGCGCGTGAAAGAGACGGGCCGCGCGCGGGTGCTCATCGTGACCGGCTGTCTCACCCAGCGCTACGGCGGCGAGATCCTGAGCGAGATCCCCGAGGTCACGGCCATCCTCGGCACCTCCGAGCTCGACCGGATCGTGGATCTCGTCAACCAGGCGGACGGCAGGCAGGACTGGGTCACGAGCGCGCCGCCGGGCTATCTGTACGACGCGAAGACTCCGCGGCTGCTGACGTCGAGGGCGCCGTACGCGTACGTGAAGATCGCCGAAGGCTGCGACATGGGCTGCACCTTCTGCGCCATCCCCCAATTCCGGGGCGCTCACAGGAGCAGGCGCCTTGCCGACATCGTCGCCGAGGTCGAGGGGCTGGCGAGGCAAGGCATCCAGGAAGCCATCCTCGTCTCCCAGGACACGCTCGCCTACGGCCGCGAGCTGCCCGGCAACGGCGACATCGGCGATTTGCTCCTCGCGCTCTCCGACACGCGCATGCCGTGGATCCGGCCCATGTACCTCCATCCCGCGCACGTGAGTGATCGCCTGGTGGACAAGTGGCGGCGCGCGCGCGTCGTGCCGTATCTCGATATGCCGGTGCAGCACGGCGACGACGCGATTCTCCGCGCGATGCGCCGCGCGGTGACGGCGCGGCGGATGAACGAGATCGTCGCGCAGTTCCGCGACGCCATACCGGGCGTCACGATCCGCACGACGGTCCTCGTGGGCTTTCCCGGCGAGACGGACGCCGCCTTCGACAACCTCCTGTCCTTCGTCGAGGACTCGGCCTTCGACCGGCTGGGTGTCTTCACCTACTCGGTCGAGGAGGGTACCCCGGCGGCAGCCATGCCGGACCAGGTGTCCCAGGACGTGATGGCGGCGCGCGCGCACCAGGTCCAGGACCTTCAGGACCGCCTTGCCTGGGAGCGTCAGAAGGCGCTCTACGGCACGATGCAGACCGTCCTGGTGGACGGCACGAGCGCCGATCCCGCATTCCCCTTCGAGGGGAGAACGGCGGGACAGGCGCCGGAAATCGACGGGGTCGTCTACCTCCGCGATCCCACGCTGAGCCCGGGACGCTTCGCGCCGGGACGTTTTGCTGACGTCCGCATCGTCGAAGTGGACGGCTACGAGCTCGTGGGGGAATAGCCGATCCGCATCGCGGACCGCCTGGCCTTCGGTATCGCCAGCGGCGCGGGCGCCGGCTACTTCCCCGTTGCGCCCGGCACCGCCGGCAGCCTGGTGGCGGCCGTCGCGCTCTGGCTCATCCCGTTCTCTCAGGTCGGCCTCTGGGCCGCGCTGGCGGCGGTCGTCGCCGTCGGCATCTGGGCCTCGCACCGCGTCGAGGAAGTGCTCGGGCGCAAGGATCCCGGCGTCATCGTCATCGACGAGGTGGCGGGCATGATGGTGGCGGTCCTGTTCCTGCCGCGGACCCTCGGTGTTCTCGCCTGCGCATTTCTCCTCTTCCGGTTCTTCGACATCTGGAAGCCCTTCCCGGCGTACGAGTCCCAGGGCCTGCGGGGCGGCTTGGGCATCGTGGTGGACGACCTGATCGCCGGCGTTTACACCCTCGTGCTGATCATGGGCGCGCGGATGCTCTTCGGGTGGCCTCGGTGAGCCCGGCTCATGTGCTGACGGTCGCGGACGGCGCGGCCGACGACCGAGCGGCCCGTGACCTGGCGCGCGCGCTGGCCGCAGAGGGCACCCCGGTCGCGTCGCGCCAGGTGGTAGATCCGAGTGAGGCCGCGCTCGAGCCCGCGCTGCGCGGCCCGCTCGAGGGCGGCGGGCTCACGGTTGTGCTCACAGAGCCCGGCGGCTCGGCGGGTGAGCTGGTGCCCCGCGTGGTCGCGCGCCTCACGGGCGCGCGGCTCGTCCTCAACGAGCGGCGTCTGGCGCTGCTCGAGGCCTCCTTCGCTCAGCGCGGCCGGGCCATGCCGAGGCGGCTCGACCGGCTCGGGCTCTTGCCCAAGGGCGCCCTGCTTCTGCCGTCGGCGCCCGACGGCTGGGACGGCTGGTCGCTCGCGGCGAAGAACGGAGTCCTCGTCGTCCTGCCCCTGGGCTCTCCACACCTCGGGAGCATGGTCAGCGACTTTCTCAAGGCGCCGGCCGGACTCGAAGCGACGGAGGTGCTCGTACATCGCGTGCTCCTGACGACCGGACTCGAAGCGGCGGACGCCGAAGCGCGCGTCGGCGCGTGGCTCGGCAAGGAGGGCGACGTCACCGTCTCCTGCGTGCCCGCCGAGGGCGACATCCACGTGCGCCTGCTCGGGCGCGGCGCCACTCGCGCGCTGGCCGAAGCCGCGCTGGCGCCGGTCGAGACCGAGGTGCGCGCGGAGCTCGGCGTCGACTGCTACGGCCGGGACGACGACCTCCTCGAGGCGGTTGTCGGGCGGCTCCTCCTGGAGCGGGGGTGGACCGTCTCGCTTGCCGAGTCGTGCACGGGCGGGCTCCTCGGCCACCGGCTGACCAACATCGCGGGCTCGTCGCGCTACGTCGAGCGCGGGGTCATCGTCTACTCGAACCACGCCAAGGAAGACCTCCTCGGCGTTCCCGAGCCGCTCCTGCGCGCCCACGGCGCCGTCAGCGCGGCCGTCGCCCAGGCCATGGCGGCGGGCGTCTGCCGCATCTCGGGCTCGCCCTGCGGCCTGGCCGTCACCGGCATCGCCGGCCCCGACGGCGGCAGCGCGGAGAAGCCCGTCGGGACGGTCTACATCGGCTGCGCGACACCGGCCAGCGTCGAGACGCGCCGTTGCCGCTTTACCGGCGACCGCGTGGCCATCAAGTGGCAGTCTTCGCAGACGGCCCTCGACATGCTGCGCCGCCGGCTGGTGCGCTGACGCCGCGGGCCTTCGTCGCCGTCCTCCTGGACGAGCAGACCAGGCGTGCGGTCGCCGCGCAGATCGACCGCCTGCGCCCGCTCTCCAAGGTCGTCGCCTGGGTGCCGCCTCACAACCTCCACCTGACGCTCAGGTTCCTCGGCGAGCAGACGGAGGAGCGGCTGGCGGAGGTGGTGCCGGCTCTCGAGGAAGCCGCTTCAGGCGTGCCGACCTTCACGCTGAGTCTCAAGGGGCTCGGCGCCTTCCCCGGCCTCGACCACCCACGCACCCTCTGGGTGGGCGTCTCCGAGGGCGTGCAGGACGTGCAGCGGCTGCAAGCCCACCTGGCCGAGGCGCTCGGGAGGCGGGGCATGCCGATCGAGGCTCGCGCCTGGCAGGCGCACGTCACCATCGGCCGGGTCACTGATGAGAAGCGCGGGCGCCGCGAGGGCATGCCGGAGCTCCGCTCGGCGCTGATGCGCGGGGCGGCCGCGTTCTTCGGCACCATGCTCGTGGCCTCGATCGCGCTCATGCGGAGCGACCTCTACGCGTCGGGGGCGCGCTACACGGGTATCGCTTCTGTGCCGCTGGCCTCCGAGTCCGGCGTCTGACTCCCCGCCGCGTATCGCTTTCGCGACATTGACACGCCGGAAGGACGCGTCAGGATGGGTGTGTCGGACGCGCTGATTGACTTTGGGGTCCGCGGGCCCCTAGAATGATGAAACTGCTCGTCGAATTGGGCGTTTACGCGCCTCGGAGGAGAACCAATGGCTGAAGTGGCGAAGAGTGATCGGCGTCAGGCCCTCGACCTGGCGATCGCGTCCATCGACCGGCAGTTCGGCAAGGGCGCCATCATGCGCCTGGGCCAGGGCGGGGTATTCGATGAGATCTCGGTCATCCCCACGGGCGCCCTGTCTCTCGACGTCGCGCTCGGCATCGGCGGCATTCCGCGGGGCCGCGTCACCGAGATCTACGGCCCGGAGTCCTCGGGCAAGACGACGCTGGCCCTGCACATCATAGCGGAAGCCCAGCGTATGGGCGGCACGGCCGCCTTCATCGACGCCGAGCACGCCCTCGACCCCATCTACGCCAAGAACCTGGGCGTCAACACCGACGAGCTCCTGATCTCCCAACCCGACACGGGAGAGCAGGCACTCGAGATCGCCGAGACGCTCGTGCGCTCGAACGCCGTGGACGCGATCGTGATCGACTCGGTCGCGGCGCTGGTACCGCGCGCCGAGCTCGACGGCGACATGGGCGACTCGCTGCCGGGCCTGCAGGCGCGGCTCATGTCCCAGGCGCTCCGCAAGCTCACGGCGGCGATTTCCCGCTCGGGCGGCGCCGTGATCTTCATCAACCAGATCCGCGAGAAAATAGGTGTTATGTTTGGATCCCCCGAGGTCACGACGGGCGGCCGGGCGCTCAAGTTCGACTCGTCCATCCGTCTGGACATCCGCCGCCAGGACGCGATCAAGGTCGGCACGGAGTCGATCGGCGTGCACACCAAGGTCAAGGTGGTGAAGAACAAGCTCGCGCCGCCGTTCCGCGAGGCCGAGTTCGACGTCAACTACGGCGAGGGCATCTCGAAGGAATGCTCGGTGCTCGACGCCGCGGTCGGGCAGAACCTCGTGGAGAAGTCGGGCACCTGGCACACGTACGGGACAGAGCGGATCGGCCAGGGCCGCGAGAACGCCAAGAAGTACCTCAAGGACAACCCCAAGGTTCTGGCGGACCTCGAGATCAAGGTGCGCGCGGCGCTGGGCCTGAAGCCGGCCGGCGGCGCGCCGGTGCCCGCCGAGCCCCAGAAGGCGGCCAGGTAGGAGCGATCGTGGACTTCCACCAGCTCCTGACCGAGACCGCGAAGCGCGGCGCCTCCGACCTGCATCTCAAGTCCGGCTCGCGCCCCATCGTGCGCGTGCACGGCCACCTCGAGACGCAGGCCGACCTTCCGGCGGTGACGCGCGACTTCCTCCGCAAGACGGCCATGACGCTGCTGGGCGAGATCCGCTACAACGCGCTGATGGAAGGCGAGGAGATGGACCTCGCCCACACGGTCCCGAACGTCGGCCGCTTCCGCATCAACGTCTTCCTCTGCCAGGGCGAGGTGCGGGCCGTGCTCCGCCACATCCCCGATCGCATCCCGGCCTTCGAGGAGCTGCACCTGCCCAAGGCGCTCGAGCGGCTGTCGATGGAGCGGCGCGGGATGATTCTCGTGACCGGGATCACCGGTTCGGGGAAGACCACGACGCTCGCCGCCATGATCGATTTCATGAACCGCACCCGCAATGAGCACATCGTCACGATCGAGGACCCGGTCGAGTTCATGCACGAGGACAAGAAGTGCGTCATCAGCCAGCGCGAGGTCGGCCAGGACTCGACGAGCTTCGCGCAGGCCCTGCGCGCCGCCCTCCGCCAGGACCCGGACGTCATCCTCGTCGGCGAGATGCGCGACGCCGAGACTATGGAGGTGGCGCTGCACGCAGCCGAGACGGGCCACCTCGTCCTCTCGACGGTTCATACGCTGGACGCGGCCGAGACGATCAACCGCATCATCTCGATCTTCCCGCCGCACCAGGAGGACCAAGTCCGCGGTCAGCTTGCGGCGGTCCTCGAGGGCATCATCTCCCAGCGCCTGGTCGTCCGTGCCGACGGCAAGGGGCGCGTGCCCGCAGTCGAAGTCCTGGTGGCCACCGGCCTGATTCGTGACTCGATTCGCGACGCGAGCAGGACCAGCCAGATCCCAAACATCGTTGCGGCGGGCCAAGCGCAGTACGGCATGCAGACCTTCGACCAGTCGCTGCTCGGCCTGTACCGCCAGGGGCTCGTGACCTACGAGACGGCGCACGATGCCGCGACCAACGGGGACGACTTCGACCTCAAGGTCAAGGGAATCTTCTCCACGGGCGAGATGACGTGGGAAGTCAACTCCCCCGGCGCTGTGGGCGCGCCCGGCGCCGGGCGGCCCTCGGCGGCGCCCAGCGCCGCCC
>JACORX010000066.1 GCA_016179165.1 Candidatus Rokuibacteriota bacterium
GCAGGAAGCCCGCGGGCACAATCGCGCTGCCCCCGCCCACCGCGGTGGTCTCGCCGTTTTGGTTCTGGACGGTCAGCTCTACGGCGACGCGGCTGCCGTTGGCCTCGGGCGTCACGCCGGAGACCTTTCCCCTGACCGTGACCGTGTCGCCGGCCCGGGTGGGACGGATGAATCGCAGGTCGGCCACCCCGGTGTGGTCGTAGATCCTCTCGCCGAAGAAGCGACGCAGCGTCTCGACGGCGAAGGACAGCGTCATCCGCCCCGACGCCACCGTCCTGCCCATCCCGAGCATCTTCTGCGCCGTCTCCGGGTCGGTGAAGATGCTGGGCCCCTCGTGGGCGCCGCTCGCCTCGAACAGGTTGATGTGCTCCTGGGCCAGGGTCTTGCTCACCGGTGACACCTCCATCCCCACCTCGAAGCGCATCACCGTTGCCATTTCTTGCCCACCTCTTGAGGCCGCTTCAGCTCGTGGGTGATGACCCTGTCGATGAGGCGACCGTCCTCGTCGACGGAGACCGCCTCGGTGACGATGTAGGGTTTCTCGCGACGGACGTACTTGTCGGCGATCCAGGCCGTCACGCGGATCTTCCTGCCGGCGACGGGCGGGTTGTAGCAGGAGTAGGCGCAGCGGGCGTTGACCGAGCCCGCGTCCTCGTATTTCCTGTGGTAGGCGCCGATGTCGGCCTTGACGGCGATGGTGGGGAAGCGGGCATCCGGGTCCTGCACGGCCTGCCTGTACTGCTCGAGCATCTCCTGGGTGAGCAGGTACTCGTAGGATGGCAGCGGCTCGCCGATCTCCAGCCGCTCGTAGTCGAGCGTCTTCCGCTCCGGCACTTGGGACTCTGCGTTCCGATCCATGGTTCCCCCCCGGGGTGTCCGTCGCGCCCGTGCCGTCTCTCGTTACGCGCCCCGTCGCCGCGGCCGGCCCCCGCCGGCCTTCCCGCTCCCCGCGGAAAGCCCAGGGTCGCGAACGATCCCCTTGCGCGCCAGGGCTTCGACCTCGCGAGAGGCGTAGCCCAGCTCCAGCAGCACTTCCCGCGTCTCCTGCCCCGGCTCGACAGGAGCGTGCCGGCGGACCGAGAATTCCCAGTCGTCGCTCTCGTAGGGGAGCGCCGGCAGTCGGCCGGCCACATTCCCGATTCGAACGGCCAGGGTACGGCGCTCGGCGGCCACGTGGGGATCCTCCAGCACGCTGAGCGGCGTGCGCACCGGGGCGACGGTCACCTCCGCACCCACCAGCGTCTCCACCAGCTTTTTGCTCTCCCACCCGGCGGCGGCCTGAGCGATGCGCGCCATCAGCCACTCCCGCTCCAGTGTGCGGCCGTCGTTGCTCTGGAGCCTTGGGTCGTCTACCAGGTCCTCCATGCCCAGGACCGAGCAGAAGCGACGCCACTGGCTGTCGCTCGCGATCCCGATGAAGACTTGCCCCTCGTCCTTGCAGGTGAAGAGATCGTAGATGGCCGGGCCTCGCCGCTTGCCCCCCGTCTGCGCGGTGGACATGGGAGACGGGGTCTCGCCGGTGAGCTGCGCGTGGGCCATGTGCTGACCGACGTAGAACAACGCCGTCTCGAAGAGCCCCGCCGTGAGGTGTCGCCCTTTGCCCGTGGTTCGGCGCTCGAGCAGGGCGGCCAGCGCCCCGATCACGGCGTAGTTGGCGGCGCCGATGTCCACCACCGAGGCGCCCGCGCGGAGCGGCCGTCCTGGGGGGCCGGTCATGTACGCGAGGCCGGTCGCCATCTGGGCCGGCTCGTCCATCAGGGGGCGAGACTGGTGAGGACCGGTCAGGTATCCTTTAATACTGCAGTACACCAGGCGGGGGTTCTCCCGGTGCACGCGTGCGTAGCCCAGGCCCAGGCGCTCCATGGTGCCCGGAGCCATGTTCTCGATGAGCACGTCGGCGCGACGGACCAATCTGAGAGCGATCTGGTGGCCCTTGGGGGTGGCCAGATCCACCACGAGGCTGCGCTTGTTGCGATTGAAGAAGAAGAACGAGCCGGTGCGCTGGTTGCCCGGACGGCTTGGCGTGCCCGAGCCGGGAGGCTCCACCTTGATGACGTCTGCGCCCATGTCGCCGAGGATCATCCCGGCGGTCGGCCCCGCGACGATGTGCCCGAATTCGACGACCCGCGTCCCTTCGAGCGGCAGCCGCGGCATTCGACCCGTCGTCAAGCCGGGCGGCCGAATTGCCCGGTCAAGCAACTCTCGACGAGGTACTCCAGCCCCTTGGCGCGCCGCACCAGAGCGATCGGGACGGCGCCGGGTGACGCCGGATTCCTGTCGCCATGTTGCCCCTCCCGCAAGCGTCGCATGCTGGACTGGTGTCAGGGGACGTCGAACGGGTTCAGGCGATTCGGACACTGGGCACGGCGGAGGCTATCAAAGGTGAGCCACGCGTGTCAACCGGCCGTCGCCGCCTGCACACGCCGGAGCGACGGCAGGAGCAGCGTCTCGTGGTCCGGCGCCGGCAGGGGAAGGACGACCCGCGTCGCGAAGCCGCCGAAGCGCTCCAGGATCTTGTCCCCGATCTCCTCCTGGAATTCCCTCGCAGTGGCGCTAGGCACTCACGATTTCGGTGGTGTCCTCTGGAAGCCGGAGCCCTTTTTCGAAGAATTCCTCGGCGATCATGTCGAAGACTCGGCCGAGCTCTGCCAGAGCCTCTTGTCGCGAGGGCATCAACGCGTAGCAGCCGGAGATGGCTGGAACCTCTGCGACCCAGGAGCCATCATCCTGACGGTAGAGGACGATCTTGTATGCGTCGAGCCCTGCCCCATAGGTCATGGCGCGAGCATACCATGATCAGCGGCGGGCGCCGCCAGCCACCCGCAGCTGGCTCCGCGCAACCTCGCCGCGATCGGTCGGAGGCCACCTGGAGGAGAGTGCACTCGACGTGGCGCGCTAGGCGAAACCGGCCCCGACCTTCGCCACCGGCTTGATCCGACGATATCTCGCGTCGGCCTGCGCCAGTTCCCACAGGTCCACAGTCTGCTGCATATTGAGCCAACTCTCGGGAGTTGTGCGGAGCAGCCGCGCGAGGCGGACCGCCATATCCGCCGACAGGGCCCGCTTCCCGTGCAACAGCTCAGACACGGTCAGTCGGGACACACCCAAACGATCGGCAAGCTCCGTCTGCGTCATCCCCAGCGCAGGCAACACGTCATGGAACAGAAGCTCGCCGGGGTGCGTAGGCTTCCGGTTGGGATCTCTCAAATTACGCATCAGTGATAATCCTCCAAGTTAGCTTTCTTGGCGCCTCAGTAGTGTCCCAGTGATAGACGCGGAGCGCCGGGGTTACTTGCGCTCCGCTCTCACCGGACTACGACCGTATCGGGGAGTCCCTCGAAGTCGGAATCGCCGGTGACGAGGGTCGCCCCGAAGCGCCGGGCCGTCGCGTATACGAGCGAGTCGGCCATCGCGAGACCGTGGGCGAGAGATAGGTCTGCCGCCTCCAGCGCGAGAGGCGCGTCCACCGGCGCGATCGTCGCGCGGCGAAGCGCGGAGACGGCTTCCACCGCCCGCTCCTCGCTGAGATCCCGCCGGATCACTTTGTACACTTCGTAGATCTCGATGGCTGAGATGAGGAGGGCCTCACGGCCCTCGAGGTAGGTAGCGAAGCGGCCCGCCTTCGGTCGGTTGGCCAGGTACTCGATCCAACCGCTCGAATCGACAAGGATCAGAGGCGATCTTTCTTCTCGCGGAGCCCCTTGACGCTCACGCCCCGAACGAGGCCGCGGTAAGTCCGCAAGGGACGCTCCGGCACCAGGAAGATGACGCCGCCCTTCTCGAGGACGGTGATCCGCATCCCCGGGCGGAGCCGAAGACGTTCGCGGGCACCCCGCGGCAAGACGAGCTGGTACTTGCTGGACAGAATCACGGTCTCCATTGTCTTACAGAAATCTTATCGATCGCCGATCAGTAAGTCAACTGCAGATCTCCTGACAAGGCACCTCCCGCGGGAAGCCCCTCGGGCGCGGCGGGCCATGACTGACAAGTGGCAATCCCGTGAACACGGACGGCGCCGTCAGGAATGACAAACCCCTCCGGCCGAATGATGAAGGCCTGACTCCTGAGCTCATGGCCTTCAGCGTCAGCGATCAGCCACGCGATCTGAACGAGCCGAGGCCAGTTCCCGATGTCCGACGCAGGGGCATCGTGGTTTCGTGGAATGCCGGTCGCCTCGGTGTCAAAGACAAGGTACATGGCATGCTCGTCGGTCAACACCCGGTGTCAAGCGCGGGCACGGAGGGCTGCCGAGCACCCGTCGAGCACGGGTGCTCGGCCACGCGCTCATGTCGCCGCGAAGGAAATGCCCAGGCGCTGAGGGCCAGCTTCACCGTGGTCCAGGCGTTCAGCAACCACCCGGAGTGCCAGAGCCTGCACCTTCGAAACTGCGGCCTCCTGGCTCTGGACGTAGGCCAAGACGCCAGGCAGCTCCAGCACTTCGGCCAGCCAGCAGCCATCCTCTTCCTGCTCTACCTCGATCTTGAAGGTAATCATGCGCTTATAGACCCTCCACGGCCGATCATTCGACTCTTCGCTCTGCCGTTGGCTCCTGGGGCGGCCGGTGTCCGAGTAGCGAGCCGCTCAGGCGGTGAGCCGGATCGGCTTCGCCGCCTGCACACGCCGGAGCGACGGCAGGAGCAGCGTCTCGTGGTCTGGCGCCGGCAGGGGCAGGACGACGCTCGTCGCGAAGCCGCCGAAGCGCTCCAGGATCTTGTCGCCGATCTCCTCGTAGGTGCCGACCGCGGCGAAGGCACGCACCATCTCGTCGGTGATCAGCGCCGGCATGCGGTCCCACCCGTTGGTGACCGACAGCTCGTGCAGCTTGAGCCCGGTCTCCTCCCAGCCGTGCTGCGCCCACACCGTCGTATACGTGCGCGTGGAGCCGTAGAAGGCGACCGACCAGCGCACCTGCTCGATCGCCTTCGCCACCGCTTCGCGGGTGGGGCCGGTGGCGATCATGCCGCCGCCGGAGATGTCGAAACCGTCGAGCGAGCGCCCGGCGCGCGCCGCGCCTTTCGTCAGGTTGGGCAGCGTGACGTTCTTCACGTACCGCTCGGTGCTGAAGCTGTGCAGGCGCACGCCCTCGCAGACCTCGCCGGCCAGCTGGGTCATGTACGGCAGCACGGCGGCGAGGGACACCGGCGGGCGCGCCACCCCGCCGGGCAGCGGGCTCGGCCGGTGGTTGGGCGTCATCACGTTGAGGCGGTAGTGGGTGCCCCGGTAGTCGAGCGGCGCGCGCTCTTGCCAGCAGGCCCACACCGCTCGCA
>JACORX010000330.1 GCA_016179165.1 Candidatus Rokuibacteriota bacterium
GGTAGATGCTCACGAGGGCGCCCGAGAACATCACGAAGAGGGAGCCCGCCAGCAGGATCGGCCAGTAGGACGGCGGAGGCATGTGCATGGACGCCGTGTCCACGTGGGCCGCCGGCGATCCCTTCCGGGGTGGGGTGTCGTGGCCATCGCCGTGCTTCTGCACCCAGAAGTCGTCGCGGGCGTGAACCACGGGCTCGGTGGCGAAGTTGTACACGGGCGGCGGCGAGGGAATGGTCCATTCCAGCGTGCGCCCGTCCCAGGGGTCCGCCGGGGCGGGGGCGCCCGAGCGCGTGGTCGCGATCACGTTCCAGATGAAGACCAGGAACGAGAGCGCGATCACGAACCCGCCCAGCGTCGAGACCATGTTCCAGAAGCCCCAGCCGAGGTCGGGCGCGTACGTGTAGATTCGCCGGGGCATGCCGATGAGTCCCAGGAAGTGCATCGGAAAGAAGGTGACGTTGAAGCCGATCATCATCAGCCAGAAGTGCACCTTGCCCTGCCGCTCATCGAGCAGCTTGCCGAACATATTCGGCCACCAGTAGTAGACGCCCGAGAAGAGCCCGAAGATCGAGCCCCCGAAGAGCACGTAGTGGAAGTGGGCGACGATGAAGTAGGAGTCGGTCTGCTGCAGGTCCACCGGCGGGGAGGCGTGCATGACGCCCGAGAGGCCGCCCAGGGTGAACATGGCGATGAAGCCCAGCGAGAAGTAGAGCGCGCACGAGAACTGGATCCTGCCGCCCCAGAGCGTGCCGATCCAGTTCAGGATCTTCACGCCCGTCGGCACCGCGATCAGCATGGTCGCGATGGAGAAGGCCGAGTCGGCGACCGGGCCCATGCCCACCGAGAACATGTGGTGGCTCCACACGCCGAAGCCGAGGAAGCCGATCATGATCCCCGAGTAGATGACCACGGGGGCGCCGAAGAGCGGCTTGCGCGAGAAGGTGGGCAGCACCTCGGACACGATGCCCATGGCGGGCAGGATCAAGATGTAGACCTCGGGGTGGCCGAAGATCCAGAAGAGGTGCTGCCAGAGCAGCGGGTCGGCGCCGCCGGCCGGGGCGTAGAAGAGCGTGCCGAAGAAGCGATCGAACATCAGGAGGATCAGCGCCACCGTGATGACCGGGAAGGCCAGGACCACCAGGAACTGCACCACGAAGCTCATCCAGACGAACAGCGGCATCCGCATGAGCGTCATGCCCGGGGCGCGCATGTTGATGATGGTCACGATGAAGTTGAAGCCGGCCATCAGCGAGGAGATGCCGAGCACCTGCAGGCCCAGCACCCAAAAGTCGATGCTGTGCGTGGGCGAGAACTGGGCGGAGGTCAGGTTCGCGTAGCCGAACCAGCCGCCGTCCGGCACCGCGCCCACGAGGAAGCTCAGGTGGAGCAGCAGGGCGCCCGAGAAGAAGACCCAGTAGGACAGCGCGTTCAGCCGCGGGAAGGCCACGTCCCGCGCCCCGATCAGGAGCGGGATCATGTAGTTGAAGAAGGCCGCGCTCATCGGCATGATCGCCAGGAACACCATGGTCGTCCCGTGCATGGTGAACAGCTCGTTGAAGCGCTGGGCGCCGACGAGCGTGCCGTCGGGCTGCGCCAGCTGCAGGCGCATGATCAGGGCCTCGATCCCGCCCACCAGGAAGAAGAAGAAGGCCGAGACGCCGTAGAGCTGGCCGATGCGCTTGTGGTCCACGGTCGTGATCCAGGACCAGAGCACACTCCCGGCGCTCAACTTCGTGCCGGGCATGTACGCCGCGTGTGTCGCCATGGAAATCCTCTTATTTCAGGCTCAAGAGATAGGCGGCGAGCGCCTTCGGCTGCTCGCCCCGCATGCCCAGGTCCGGCATCAGCACGCCGGGCTTCATGTGGCCCGGGTTCTCGATCCACTTGGCCAGGTTCTCCGGCGTGTTCGCCAGCAGGTTGGCGCCCAGGGTCTTCCGGCTCCCGAAGTGCGTCAGGTTGGGCCCCAGCACGCCTCCCGAGATGCCTGCGATCGTGTGGCAGCCGACGCAGGCGGACCGGCTGAAGAGATCCTGGCCGGTCTGCGCGAGGGGATCGGTGGGCTGGACGGGCGGCCCCTGCTGGGCCGCCACCCACTTCTCGAAGTCGGCCTTGGTGTGCACGATGACACGGAAGCGCATGTTGGCGTGCGACATGCCGCAATACTCGGCGCACTGGCCCGGGTACTCGCCGGGCTCGTCGGGCGCCAGCGTGATGCGGTTGACGCGGCCGGGCACCACGTCCCGCTTGCCGCCCAGCTGTGGCGTCCAGAAGGAGTGGATGACGTCGGGCGCGTGGAGGTTGAAAGCGACCGTCTGGCCCGCCGGGAGGTGCAGCTCGTTGGCCGTGACCACCTTGAGGTCGGGGTACTTGAACTCCCACCACCACTGCCTCCCGCCGACGTCCACCCGCAGCGCCGTCGCCGCCGGCGCCTCCTGGGTCTTGAAGATCACGGCGATCGTCGGGATGGCGAAGATGAGCAGGATCAGCGCGAAGACGATGGTCCAGGAGACCTCGAGGAGCGTGTGGCCGTGGACCTGCTTCGGGATGGGCGCGCCGGGTCTCTCGCGGTAGCGGAAGCAGACCCACAGGAGCCCGGCCTCGACGGCGATGCCGATGCCGAGCGTCCACCACGACATCAGCATGAAGATCTCGTGCGTGATCCGGCCGAACCCCGACTTCGGCCTCACCGTGGTCATGGGCGAGTCCCACATCGACCAGCCGCACGAGGAGAGCAGCAGTGCCACGGCCAGCAGCAGGAGCGCCGTGGGGGTGCGGGAGAGCAGGCTCTTGCGCATGGATTCCTTTACCTGGGTGGTGCGCCCGGGTCCGGGGCGGGGGCCGTGACGGCGGAAGCCGCCGCCGGACGCCCGAGGTCGAACACGGCCACCCAGCTGCGGGCGGCCAGCGCCAGCACGATGATGACCGGGATCGATGTCCACAGAACATCGGTGCGGCGCCGCCGGCGCGCGGTTTCGTGGGCGCGGCGGCAGCGCATGACGTAGACGAAAGAGCGGGCCTGAGCGGCGAGGAACAGGGTCAGCGCGACGGCCAGCAGCAGGTGCGTTATGATCGACACGGCCCCCTCGTTACGATGATCGCGACGTTAGCCGGGCAGTCTACTTGAGCAAGAGGGGAAAGCCAAGTCGGAAAATTCACAATGCCCGCTTCAGCGGTGCAGGGCGGCGAGAAGGGTCCAGATGCGAGGCGGCGAGGCACGCGAGCGGCCGCAGGGCGCCGAGAAGGGTCCAGTTGCGAGGCGGCGCCCGAAGGACGGGCACGAGGCGTACACCCTGTACGATGAGTGCCCGACCGAGCGCGCCCCAACAGTCATTGCTAAATGACGCAAAAGGGCCCTAATCGGCGCCCTGCTAGCCGGCCAGTTCGAGAAGGGTGTACAGGAGCGTGTTGGCGCCCCGCTCGATGGCCCGCCAGTCGCTCGTCTCGTCGGGGCGGTGGCTGCGCCCGCCCTGCGAGGGGATGAAGAGCATGCCCGAGTCCGTCACGAGGGCGAGATTCTGGGCGTCGTGGCCCGCGCCGGAGGGCATCCGCTTGACCTTGAGCTTGAGCCCGGCCGCCGCAGCCTCCACGCACCGCATCACGCGCGGCGCGCAGCGCGCGGGTTGGCTCTTCGAGATCGGGTCGACCGTCACCTTGAGCCTCCACTTCTTCGCGACGCTCCTGGCAAGGGCCAGGCACTGGCGCTCGAGCCGGGCCAGCACCCTCGGTTCGAGCTCGCGCATCTCGTGGAGCAGGACGCAGCGGTCCGGCACGATGTTGGAGACGCCCGGGCCGACCTCGACCCGCCCGAAGTTGGTGACGCTGCGTCCGCTGCCTTTCGTGATGATCAGCCGCCGCGCGCGCAGTGCATACTCGGCCGCCGCCATGAAGGCGTCCCGGCGCCAGGCCATGGGTGTTGTGCCGGCGTGGTCGGACTGGCCCCTGAAGGTGACCCAGTTCCGGCGGTTGCCCACGATGCCCTCGACGACGCCGATGGGGATCTTCGCCGTCTCGAGGTGCGGACCCTGCTCGATGTGCAGCTCGACATAGGCCGAGAGCGTCTTGGGGTTGCAGCGCGCCTTGGGAGCGTCGTAGGCGTTGAAGCCCGCCCGCGCCATGGCGTCCACGAGCCGTTCGCCGTCAGCGGCACGGAGGCGCGGGATCTGCTTGGCGTCGAGCTTGCCGGCGAAGGCGCTCGAGCCGAAGAGCCCCGCGTAGCGCCCCTCCTCGTCGCTCCACGCGACGACCATGAGCGGCAGCCGGGTGCGCGCGCCCGACTCGTGGATGGTCTGGAGGCACTCGAGGCCGGCGAGGACCCCCAGCGCGCCGTCGAGCGGCCCGCCGTTGGGCACCGTGTCGATGTGCGAGCCCGTGATGACCGACGGACCGCCGTTGCCGAGACGGCCGAAGGTGTTGCCCGCCTCGTCCACCCAGGTGCTGAGCCCGGCTTCCTTCATCCGCCCCAACAGCCACGCGCGGGCCTCCTCGTGCGCTCCGCTCCAGCAGGAGCGGGTAATGCCACGGCCGTCGGGGTTGCGCCCGAAGCGCGAGAGGGCTTCGAGATGGGTCCTGAGGCGCGGCAGGGAGATCGCTAGCGGGTCGGCCATGGCGGGCCGCAGTATACTCCAGTGCTCCTGGAGGGGAAACCCGCCGCGGATGCGTTCTTGACACCCTTCGCGGGCGGCCCGTATCATGGGAATGAATTGCCGTTCAGTCACGCTATCGGGTCCTCAAGTCCTCACTTCGAGGGAGGGTTTATGGATTTTGCGCTGACCCCGGAGCAGACATCTTTCCGGGACGAGGTCCGGTCTTGGCTCGCGAAGAACCTGCCCAAGGACTGGAGCAACCGGATGCGGGTGGGGTCCGACGTGCCCCGGCCGGAGGTCTACGACTTCCTGCGCACGTGGCAGCGCAAGATGTACGAAGCGGGCTTCATGGGCCTGACCTGGCCGAAGGACTACGGCGGCCGCGGGCTCACCTTCATGGAGGAGATGATCCTCCAGGAGCAGATCGCGCTGGCCAAGGCGCCCCCCGTGCTCAACATCCTGGCCATCGGCATGGCTGGGCCCACCATCATCGCCTACGGCACCGAGGAGCAGAAGCGTCGCTACCCGGCGAAGATGCTCTCCTGCGAGGAGATCTGGTGCCAGGGCTACTCGGAGCCCAACTCGGGCTCGGACCTGGCCTCGCTTCAAACCCGCGCCGAGAAGGTGGGCGACCACTACGTCGTGAACGGCCAGAAGGTGTGGACGTCGATCGCGCAGCAGGCCGACTGGATGATGCTGCTGGCGCGCACCGACGGGACGGCCGAGAAGCACAAGGGGATCACGTACTTCCTGCTCGACATGCACAGCCCGGGCGTGGCCGTGAAGCCGCTCAAACAGCTCACCGGCGACGACGAGTTCAACGAGGTCTACTTCGACAACGTCAAGGTGCCCGAGGCCAACATCCTGGGCGGGCTCAACAACGGCTGGGCGGTCGGCATGACGACGCTCATGTACGAGCGGCTGGCCCTGGGGTTCGGCCTTCAGGTGCGGCTCCGGATCGCCCTCGACGGACTCGTGGACCTGGCCAAGCGCACGAAGAAAAACGGCGCGCCCGCCACGCAAGACCCCAACGTGCGCCAGAAGCTGGCGCAGATGTGGATCGACACCGAAGTGTTCAAGTACACGGGGGCGCGCGCCATCACCAAGCTGCTCAAGGGCGAGCTGCCCGGCCCCGAGGCCTCGGCCGGCAAGATGATGTGGGTCGAGGGCCACCAGCGACTCCAGGAGCTCGCCATGGAGCTCCAGGGTCCGTATTCCCAACTCGGCCGGGGCAGCCGGTGGGCCGTGGACAGCGGCGTGTGGCAGTATAGCTACCTCCGCTCGCGCGCCAACTCCATCGAAGGCGGGACGACCGAGATTCAGAAGAACATCATCGGCGAGCGCGTGCTCGGCCTTCCGAAAGGCTAGACCATGAACTTTGGGTTCAACGAAGAGCAGGACCTGCTGCGGAGCACCGCGCGGAAGTTTCTCGACAACGAGTGCGCCTCGGAGACCGTCCGCAAGCTCATGGACGGCCCCGAAGGCATGACGCCCGACCTCTGGAAGAAGATCGCCGAGCAGGGGTGGACCGGGCTCATCTTCCCCGACGAGCACGGCGGCATGGGGCTGGGCTTCGTCGACCTCGTGGTGCTGATGGAGGAGATGGGCCGCTCGGTCCTGCCCGGACCGTTCTTCTCCACCGTGCTGCTGGGAGGCCTTGCCATCCGCGAAGCGGGCACCGACACTCAGAAGAAATCCTGGCTGCCGAGGATCTCCTCGGGCGAGGCGCGCGCGACACTCGCCTGGATGGAGCCCTCAGCCGAGCTCGGCGCCCGCGGCATCACGCTCCAGGCGGCGGCCAAGGGCACGGGTTTCACGTTGGACGGCACCAAGCTCTTCGTCCACGACGCCCACACCGCCGACGTGATCGTCGTGGCTGCCCGCACGTCCTCCGGCCAAAATCCCCCAGCGGGCGGCCAAAATCCCCCAGCGGGCGGGCAAGATCCCGAAGACGGCGTGTCTCTCTTCCTCGTTCCCAAGGGCACGCCGGGCATGAGCGTCACGCTCTTGCCGACCATGGACCAGACGCGGAAACTCTGCGAGGTTGAGCTCAAGAACGTGGTACTCGGGGCCGAGGCGCTCATGGGGCAGGCCGGATCGGGCTGGGTGCCGCTCGCCCGCGTCATCGACCGGGCCACGGTCGCCCTCTGCGCGGAGATGTGCGGCGGCGCGCAGAAGGTGCTCGAGATGACGGTCGAGTACGCGAAGATCCGGCAGGCTTTCGGCCGGCCCATCGGCTCCTACCAGGGCGTCAAGCACAAGGCGGCGGACATGCTGGTAGACGTCGAGAACAGCAAATCGATCACGTACTACGCCGCGTGGGCCATGGACGAGGGCGTGCCTGAGGGCCAACTCGCAGTCAGCATGGCCAAGGCGTATGTCTCGGACGCCTACCGCCGGGTCTCCGGCGCCGGCATTCAGCTCCACGGCGGCATCGGGTTCACCTGGGAGCACGACCTGCACCTCTACTTCAAGCGGGCCAAGGGGTCGGAATTCACCTTCGGCGACGCCACGTGGCATCGCGAGCGGGTGGCCCAGTTGGTCAACCTCTAGCGTGCGGGCCGCCGATAAGGGCCCAGCTGCTTCGTTGCCGCCCTCGGCTGCGGGCTCAACGTACAGGAGTACGCCTCGCCCGCAGCCTTCGGGCGGCGCCTCGCATCTGGACCCTTCTCGCCGGCCCGCGCCTGGATAGGCTGGTCTCGTGGGAAAGGTCCGGGAGTGGTTCGGCAGGTGGATCCGTCGGGGCGTCGAGTCGACGCCTTCCAGGAATCCCCTGCTGTTCGCCGACCACGAAGAGATCCAGGACATCGCGCGCCAGATGGCGCGCACCAAGGTCGAGATCGATCGCTCCATCCTGACGCTCAGGAGCTGGGCCCGCGACATCTCTCGCCGCGTGGCCGAGAGCGGCGAGGGGCTCGATCAGGGCAACGACCTCCGCTCGCTGGGCGAAACCGTGGGCGGTTTCGCGCACAACTTCAACAACTCGCTCGCGGCCATCCTGGCCTACTCTGAGCTTCTCCTCCGTGACGCCCCCAAGGATTCGACCGCCCACCGCCGGCTCGTGGTCGTGCGCGACGTTGCGCTCGAGGCGTCGGCGACGGTGCGACGGCTCCAGGATTTCGTCTCGCGCCAGCCGGAGGTCGCCTTCGGCCCCGTCGGCCTCCCGGCCGTCATCCAGGAAGCGCTCGACCTGACGGCGCCGCGCTGGCGCGACGACGCCGAGCGCCGCGGCGTCGTCATCACCGTCACGCAGGACATGGAAGCGCTGCCGCCCGTCGAGGGCATCGCCTTCGAGCTGCGCGATGCTCTCGTGCGCCTCATCCTCAACGCCGTCCAGGCGATGCATGAGAGCGGCACGCTCGGCATCCGCGCCGCCAGCGAGGAGTCGGGCTGGATCGTCATCGAGGTGCGCGACACCGGTATCGGGATGACCGAAGAAGACTCGCGCCTGGTCGCCAACCGCGCCCTCGAAAAGGGTCCGGTTGGCCGCGGCGGCCGCGGGCTGGCGGAGGTCGCCGAGATCATCGAGCGGCACGGCGGCAGCATGAGCATCGAGAGCGAGCCGGGCCGGGGCACGGTGGTCCGCCTCCGCCTGCACGCGAGCCGCTTCCAGATCATCCCGCCCTCCGACGGCGTCGTTGCGCCGGTGCACCCGGAGCAGGCCTCGCGCATCCTCCTCGTCGACGACGACCCGCGTTTGCTCGCCGTCCTCTCCGACATGCTCCAGTCCAATGGGCACACCGTCACCACGGCCGCCAAGGGCGAGGAGGCGGTGCAGATGTTCGACCCGACCTTGCACGACGTGGTCATCACGGACCTCGGCATGCCGCGCATGAACGGCTGGGAGGTTGCCGAGCGCGTCAAGGCCAAGTCCCCCGACACGCCGGTGTTCCTCCTGACGGGCTGGGGCGAGGGAGTGGCCGCTCACGAAGGCAGCCAGTTCGTGGACCGCGTGGTGGCCAAGCCGGTCTCCGCCGAGGCCCTGATGGAGCAGCTGGCCGAGCTGCGCCGCACGCGCGCACCGGCCCCGTGACGCCCGTCCGGCCCAAGCCCGCGTCGTCCGTCCTCCTCGTCCGGCCGGGGTCGCAGTCGCCGGCCGAGGTCTACATGATCCGCCGGCAGAAAAGCATGCGCTTCCTCGGCGGTTTCTACGCGTTCCCGGGCGGCAAGGTGGATCCCGAGGACGGCGAGCCCCAAATCCTGGCCCGTTGCCGCGGCATCACAGCGGCCCAGGCCGAGCGGCTCGTGCCGTCGGAGGACGGCCTGCCGGCGCTGGCCTTCTGGGTGGCGGCGGCGCGCGAGCTGCTCGAGGAGACGGGTGTGCTGCCGGCCTGCGACAGCCTTGGGCGCTCGGTGGCATTGGCAGACGCGACGGCGGCCTCCCGCATCGAGGCGCTCCGCGCGGCCCACATGGTAAAGCGCGCGCCGCTCGGCGCGCTGCTCGGTGCGGAGGGCTGGTACCTCGACCTCGAGCCCTTCCGCTACCTCTCGCACTTCATCACGCCGCCCTCGAGCCCCATTCGCTTCACGGCGCGCTTCTTTCTCGCCCCCGTGCCTGTGGGACAGAGCCCGCGCCTCTTCCACGAGGAGGCCTCGGAGAGCTTCTGGATCGACCCGGCCGAGGGCTTCCGCCGCCATCGGAGCGGAGAGTGGGCCATGGCCGAGCCGGCCGACTGCGGGCTGGGCTATATCGCCCAATTCGATACGCTCGCCGAGGTCTGGCGCGCCCATGAAGACGGCCGGCACAAGTTCCACGGCATCCTCGATCGCGTCCAAGCCGCCGGCGTGGAGATCCGGCAGGGTGCCGACGGACGGACGCCCGCCGCGCCTTGACACGCAGGCGCTCCGAAGGCTTACTCTAACCGCCTATGGCTGATCGCGCCGTTCACAACGCCGCTTCTCTTCTGATCGACCAGCCGCTCGCCGAGAAGCTGGCCTCCCGCGCGGCCGTCGTGACTCCCGAGCGGACGTACACGTACGGTGAGCTCGCCGCGCTCTCTGACGGCGCAGCCTGCGGGCTGCGCCGGCTCGGCGTCGAGCCCGAGCAGCGCGTGGCGCTCCTCCTGCACGACGGTATCGGCTTCGCCGCCACCTTCCTGGGCGCGCTCAAGCTGGGCGCGGTCGCGGTCCCCCTCAATACCCGGCTGGCCGCCCCCGAGCTCCACGTTATCCTCGCGGACTGCCGCGCCAGGGTTGTGGTCGCGGACCGGGAGCTGGCCGCCTCGCTCGACCACATCGCGGGCGCGACCGTCGTCGACTTCGAGGCGCTGGTGCGGGACGCCCCGTCGGGCGCCGTCACCGCCGAGCCCGTCGGCCGAGACGCCATGGCCTTCTGGCTCTACACGTCGGGGACGACGGGGACGCCCAAGGCCGCCGTCCACTGTCACCGGACGCTGCTCAACAGCCATCACTATGCCAAGGACGTCCTGGCCATCGGCCCTGAAGACAGAGTGTTCGCGACCTCCAAGCTCTTCTTCGGCTATGCCCTCGGCAACGCGCTCGCCCTCCCGCTCGCGGCCCGGGGGAGCTGCTTCCTCCACCCCGCCTGGGCGGAGGCCCCGGTGGTGCTCGAAGTGCTGCGCGGCTACCGCCCGACGATCTACTTCTCCGTGCCCACGGTCTACGCGCGGCTGCTGCGCGCGGACCTCCCGCCCGACGCCTTCCGCTCGGTGAGACGCTGCCTGTCGGCGGGGGAGCGGCTGCCGGCCGAGGTCTACGACGGCTGGCGCGAGCGCTTCGGCGTCGAGATCCTCGACGGCATCGGCGCCTCGGAGACGGTGTTCATCTTCCTCTCGAACCATGCCGGCCGCAGCCGTGCGGGCTCGACGGGCACGGAGGTCGAGGGAAGCGAGGTCAAGCTGCTCGACGACGCCGGCCGGCCCGTGCCGGACGGGCAGCAGGGAGTCCTCTGGGCCAAGACGCCCTCGACCGCGGCCGGTTACTGGCAGCGCCTCGATCACTCGCGGCGGACTTTCGTCGGCGAGTGGTTCCGGACCGGCGACGTCTACGTGCGCGACGCCGCCGGCTTCTACACCCACTGCGGGCGCGAGGACGATTTCTTCAAGGTCGCCGGGCAGTGGGTCGTGCCGGCCGATGTCGAGGCGGCGCTGATGAAGCACCCCGCGGTGCTCGAGGCGGGCGTGGTCGGCGCCGAGGAGGCGTCGGGCCTCGTCAAGCCCTTCGTCTTCGTCGTGCCCCGCGACGCCGCGGTCGATGCCGCCGCGCTCCAGGCCGCGCTCATGCGGCATGCCGAGACGATGCTGCCGAGTCACCAGCGGCCGCGCGAGGTACTCGTCGTCCAGGAGCTGCCCCGCACCGCGACGGGTAAGCTCCAGCGCTTCAAGCTCAAGGAGCACGTCAAGACCCGTGGTTAGCGACGCGATCGGCCTCGCGGCGAGAGCCATGGGAACACCGGCCGGTGTCTACCTGTCGAGCCACACGCCGCGCTACTGCACGCTCGAGACGCCCGTCCACGCCTACGGACCCTCTTCGGGCAGCGGCAACTACGTCATCTCGCTGCTTGCTCGCGCGAGACGGGCCTAGTAGTCTTGTGAGGCTTTTTCCCAAACAGCTTCAATGAAGGAGGAGACGTCATGAGAGAAGTCACGCGTCGGAAGTTCCTCGCCACAGCAACGGCGGCGGCAGCCGGGGCCGCGACCGGTCCGTGGGTGCTGCGCGCCCAGGCCCAGTCGGGGCCCTTGAAGGTCGGCGTTGTCCTGCCCTACACGGGGGTCTACGCCGAGCTCGGCGTGAGCATCACCCAGGGCATGAAGCTGGTCTTCGCCCGCGAGAACGACATGGTCGCCGGGCGCCGGATCGAGATGATCCAGGAAGACGACGAGATGAAGCCGCCGGTTGGGATCCGCAAGATGGAGAAGCTCATCGACTCGGACAAGGTGGACGTCCTCACCGGGCCCGTGCACAGCGGTATCCTGATGGGCATGCGGGACAAGGTCCACAACTCGAAGACCATCCTCATCGTCTCCAACGCGGGCGCAGACGCGATCAGCCGCGAGCGCTGCTCCAGGTGGATCTTCCGCGCCTCCTTCTCGAACTGGCAGCCCTGCCAGCCGATGGGCACCTGGGTCGCGAAGAACCTCTCCAAGGAGGCGTTCCTGATGGCGCCCAACTACCAGGCCGGCAAGGACATGATGAATGCCTTCAAGGAGACCTTCGTCGCCGGCGGCGGCAAGATCGTGGCCGAGGAC
>JACORX010000331.1 GCA_016179165.1 Candidatus Rokuibacteriota bacterium
CGCCGGTCCCGGGTGGTGCTTCTCGATCATTCGGCCGACCATCAATCCCCCTTCGTACTCTGGGACGACGACCTCGTCGGCACCGGAATTTCGCATCGCCTGGGCATACCGCTGCTGCCCGGCGCGGGTGATGATCCGCGCCGTTGGATTCAGCGCCTTGGCGGTGACGGTGATGTAGAGGTTGTCGGCGTCGCTGTCGATCACGACGCAGATGCCCCGCGCGCGATCGATGCCCGCCGCCTGCAGAACGTCGTGCTGCTTGGCGTCGCCGTGGACCACGAGGAGGCCCTCACGCAGCAGCTCGCGGCAGAGCCCCTCGTTCGTCTCGACGAGGATGAAGGGGATGCCAAGGCGGGTGAGCTGGTCCACCACCGTGCGGCCGACCTGACCGTATCCGCAGATGATGAAGTGGTCGCGCACCTTGCTGAGGCTCACGTCGTTGATCATTGACCTCCACGCCTCCACGCCCTGCCGGCTGAAGATGGTGACGAGGATCCGCTCGGCGATCCAGATCTGGAACGCGAAGACTCCGGTATAGACGAGCAGCGCGAAGAGCTTGGTGGCGTCGCGCACGGCGCCATACTCGATGGCATGAGGGTGGGTGATCCAGAAGAGGGCGTCGAGCCAGCGCAGGCCTTCGAGCCTCCCGTAGACGAGCACGCTCAGCCCGTTGAAGGCGGCGAAGAGCGCGAGCGGCAGCGCCAGCCGCCGGAGGAAGACGACGGCAAGGCGGATCACCGGCGCTCGCATCGGAAAGAACCTACCGAGCGATCTTGGGCGACGTCACGTCCCCCTCCACGCCCAGCGCGACCGTGAAGGGCGACGTCACGTTGTGCCGCCGGCCGGCCCAAGCTGCCTCGGTCAGTTGGTCACGAGCGGCGTCTGCTTGATCGCCGGGATTCCCACCTTGATGAACGCCACCGCTTCGGCGGCATGGCACGCGTTGCAGGCGGCGCGGAGCGCATCGAATCGCTCCTTGAAGAGCGCTGGATCTTTCTTCTTGATGGCATCGATGACCGGCGGGTATGCCCCTTTCAGGAAGATCGCCTCCGCGTTGGCCCGGCGCTTCGGGCGCCGCTCGAAGCCGTTCTCGATGGCCCAGGCGATCTTCTCGCCGGTGTAGAGCGCGTAGTCCCAGTTTCCTTCGATGGCTCCGAAGTACATCTCGGTGTACCGGTAGTTCACCTCGAACATCGCCATGTCGAAGCCGCGGAGCTGACGATCGATCGCCTCGATCTGTTTCTCCGCGGGCAACTTGCCCAGCCAGCCGCCCGGCTTGGGCCCCTGGGCGTTCCCGATACCGCCCCCGAGGGCGAACACGATCACTGCGAGGCCCACAAGCCAGCGCCCGCCCCATCGCGACCCGTGCCGTTCCATGGTTCCCTCCTTGCACCGACCGTCCTCTGCTTGTATCTCCGAACGTTATCGAGAGCCGACTACGGAATAGTCGCTGGCCGGGTGGCGATTGTCAAGGTCCCGCGTGCGGTGTATTGCGTCGTCAGGAGCGGGACCCCGGCCGTGACTCAGCATCGCCGTGTCGTGTGTGGGCAGCATCGGTCAGGCCGCCTCGAGGTGCAGCGCGAGCTTCTCGGCGGGCGTCAACCCTCGCAGGGCCATCGAGAAGCGGCGGGAGTTGTAGCCCTGTTCCCAGCCCCGAAGGGCCTCCGCCGCCCGGGCGAAGTCGGTGAAGTCGTGGCGCCCCCGGAACTCCTCGGCGTCGACGCGATGGCTGCGCTCCACCTTGCCGTTCTGCTCAGGGCAGCGCGGCTTGATGTAGCGATGTGCGAGGCCCGCCCGGTGGACGGCCAACACGACACCGAATGCGACCTCGGTGCCCCGATCGGTTTGCAGACGCCGGATCGGGAAGGGCAGCGCCCGGCGGACGTGGGCCAGGACGCCGAGGCTGCCCCGGTGATCCAGGCGGCGGGTCCTGGTCTCGTCGCTTGCCATGGCCGGCATCGTATGGGCGCCCCGGGATCGCGTCAACGGTCTCCGAGCAGAGACACGCGCGGGATCCTCGCCGCGGCGCATGGGAAACATTCACGCCACTTCCCGCCGCGCCACCTGTTGCGTTGAGCCGCAGATCGTGGAGGCGCCGAGCGGGTAGTCGAACTCCTCGACGACGCGCGTCGCGGCCCGAGCGGGCGATGGCGAGTCCCGCGGAGGCGAGGATTACGGCGGCAAGGGGCTGAAGGCGGCGGGCGGCGGGCATGGCCGGGGCGGCTCTCCGCCTCACGGATCGGGTCCGTGTCCGGTCAGCTCACAAGCGGAGCTCCGGGCGCAGGGGGTACCAGCCAAGGGAGCGCAGCTTCGCATTCGCAACCCGGAACGAGCGCAGCATCGGCTCGCCTCCGCCCGCGGGCAACGCCACGCCGGCGCGCGCCGCCACGCGCGCATAGAGCTCACGCAGGCGAAGCGGCGTATCGTCGCAGGCGATGTAGGCCTCGCGCGGGCTTCCGCGCTCGATCACGGCGATCAGCGCTTCGGCGAGATCCTCGACGTGCACGGGCGAGATCCAGGCGTTTCCGTCGCCCGGGAGCCGGAAGCTCTCGCTTCCGACTTCAGCCAGCCAGCGCTCCTCGCGCAGCGTGCCCGGTCCGTAGAAGAGGCCGCCGCGCACCAGGCGCCAGTTCCAGCGGCGCTTCACGGACGAGCGCCTCCATGTCGAACGCCGACGCCAGAACGCCGTAGCCCTCGATCGGGTCTTCCTCGGTCTGCGGCCGGTCGTCGGCGACACAATGCAGCATCGCCACGCCCTGCTGCACGAGGATCCCTATCCCGGCTTCGCGGCACGCGGCAAGGACGCTTGCCGTTCCCTCGCGCCGGATCCGGTCGTTGACCCTCCAGTCCCCGCGCCCGCCGGGCTTGGGGATCGAGGTGACGAGGTTCACCGCTGCATCGCAGCCCTTCAGCAGTGCGGCGAGCGCGCGGGGATCGAAGATGTCGGCCCGTTCCGTGGCCAAAGCGTGCCCGCGGGCGGCCACCCGGCGAAGGAACGCCCGGCCCGCCGCACCGGTGGCGCCGAGAACGGCGATACGCATGGGCTACGCGGCCCCGATCTGCGCGAGAAGGGTGGCACGGTCGTAGTAGAAGCGCTCGCCGGTCAGCAGCCCGCCGCGGAAGCCGATGAAGATCGCGATGGGAAGGTCGATCGGCCGGCCCGTCGGGGCGGCGCCGCGGAATCTGCCGCGGTGCGTGCCGATGAAGCGCGTCTCCACGATCAAGCGATCTGCCGCGGGAACGTAGAGCCGGCTGGCTGAGGGGACATTGGCGAAGGCGTCCCACCATTCGCGGTAGTAGGCCCGCGCCCCCTCGCGGCCGTGGTAGACCTCGCCGGTCGGCACGTCCTCGAACACGCAGTTCTCGGTCAGCGTGGCGAGCGTGCCTTCCATGTCGAAGGCCGTCTCGGCGGCGACGTGCCGCCGCACTGCTGCCGCATTCTCCGGGTCGAGGGTCTCCAGATCGAGTCGCTTCATCGCGTGGGCCTCCTTTCGCTGCCGCATGCCCGCGCACGTTATCAGCACACTGACATATCGCTTACCTGCTCAGGCAGGCGCACGGCGCAGTGCGCTCGGTGCTCGACGGGGAGCTGGCGCGGGAGGGCCTGACCACGCCGCAGTTCCTGGTCCTGAACGTGCTCGCCGCCTACCCCGGCGTGTCGGGCGCGGAGCTGGCCCGCATCACCCAGCTGACCGCCCAGACGGTCAACCTGATCGTGCGCAAGCTCGAGCGCGACGGCCTGATCGGGCGAAGAGAGCACGAATCCCACGGCCGCGTGCTTCGGCTCGAGCTGAGCAAGGCAGGGGAGGGCCGCTTACGGGCCTGCAAGCAGATTGCCGACGGGGTCGAACGCCGGATCCTGGCGCTTCTGGACCCGGATGCCGAGCGCGAGGTGCGCCGCTGGCTGGCTGCGATTGCCGCCGCCCTGCTTCGCTCGTGAACGCCCACGGGGCGGGCGCGGCGTCAGGGCCGCGTGAGCGGGGCAGACGGGTGCGCTGGTGGCTGTCGCCGTTGCTCGGGGAGACCTGCGGGCGGCGATGGGCGCGTCGCGGCCTTGGCCACCCGTCACCTCCTCGATCTCCAGCCGGCTGGTGACCCGCCTCGGCTCACAACACGGCTAGCCTGGAAAATTCGCGAAAGATGAAAGAGAAGAGCCACCGAGCCGCTCGCAGGTGCTATAGAAGCGGTGTCGACGCGCTTCGAGGCACTCACGAGAGGAGGCTCGATGGCTACAGACTGTATAACCCAAGTGACCTTCCGGGGCGATGGGTTTGCGAAGCCGGTCGTCGCCCGCTTCGACCGGCCGGACGCCAGCACCGACGGCGGCTTGATGCTGGTCAAGGCGCTGGACACCCGACTGGGCCTGACCGAGCGGCTGGCCGCCTGTCTGGACGACGCGCGAGACCCGGGAAAAGTCCTGCACGAGACGGTCGAATTGTTCCAGCAGCGCATCTTCGGGCTCTGCGCGGGCTACGCCGACTGCAACGACGCCGCCCGGCTGGTCCACGATCCGATCCACAAGCTGATGGTGGGCCGCGATCCTCTCACGGGGCTCGGCCTGGCCTCGCAGCCCACGCTGTCGCGGTTCGAGAACGCCGTGAGCGCGCGCGAGTTGCGCGCCATGACGCATGTGCTGGCCGACACCGTGATCGCGCAGCAGCGGCGCCGGCTGCACGGGCGCGCTACCCAGATCACGATCGACCTGGATCCCACCGACGATCCCACGCACGGCCAGCAAGAATTCGCGTTCTTCAACGGTCACTACGACACGTGGTGCTACCTGCCGGTGGTGGCCACCGTGACGTTCAACGACGAGCCGGCGCAGTTTGCGGTGGCCGCGGTGCTGCGTCCGGGCAAAGCGCCGGCCGGCCTGGGGGCGCGGGGCATCCTGCGCGCTCTGCTGCGCAAGCTGCGGACCGCGTTCCCAGCGGCCACGTTCCGGGTCCGCTTGGACGGGGGCTTTGCCAGCCCCAAGCTCGTTCTGTTTCTGGAGCGCGAGCAGGTCGAGTACGTCGTCGCGATGGCGAGCAATCGGCGCTTGGAGAAGCGTGCTCAGCGGCTGATGGGCAAGGCGCGCGTTCGCTCCCGCCAAACGGGCGCGACCGCACATCTGTACGGCGAGACGCGGTACGCCGCTCGGAAGTGGTCGCGCAAGCGACGCGTCATCATCAAGGCCGAGGTCGTCCGGCATCCGGGCCGCGCCCCAAAGAACAATCCCCGGTTTGTGGTCACCAATCTGACCACGCGGCCGCAGGCGGTGTACGAGTTCTACTGTGCACGGGGCGACGTGGAGAACCGGCTCAAGGAACTGCACCACGGGCTGGAAATGGATCGGACCAGCTGCTCGAAGTTCTTGGCCAACCAGTTCCGGGTCCTGCTCGCCCTGGCGGCCTACATCCTGTTTCAGGAGCTGCGGCGGCGGGCCGGGAAGACCGCGTGTGCCGACGCGCAGGTCACCACCTTGCGCGAGCGGCTGGTCAAGCTCGCGGTATGGGTCGAGCGCTCGGCGCGGCGGATCGTCCTGCACCTGCCGCTGACGTTCCCGTGGCTGCCGACGTGGCGGCAGTTGGCGCGCGCCGTCGGCGCCACGTCGTAGCGCGCGCCGTCCACTCACCGCGCCGCCCGACCCAGACGGACGTGTCACTGACCGTGCCCCTTCAACACCGCGTCCTGAGCTCCGCGCGCGTACCGAGCGCCGTTCTCATCGAATCCTCGCCAGGAAGTCATCTTCCGGCCCCAGAACGTGGCGCTGTGGCGGCGCTGGGGCCGGTCGTGCTCATGTCCGTGCACGTTCATGAATGAAGCAGGCTAGTAGTGTCAAGACGTACTGCGTTGTACCTCAACGTAGACCTTGACTCCATGCCCCCGTCAACCGAACCTTGCACGGTGCAGCCCACCACTCATCAAGAGAGGTCCGCCATGCGCTTCCTCCTCTTCCTCCTCCTCTTCCTGCTCGCCGCCCCGTCCACCGCGGTCGCCGAAACTCTCCTCGTCAAGAAGACCGCCTTCGTCTACAAGACCCTCGAAACCGCTACCTCCGTCAAAGCCCTCCGTGACGCCGGCGCCGATGAAACGAAAATCGCTGAGTTCTCCCTCTTCAAGCTCGCCTGCCTCTCCAGACCCGGCGATACCCTCGCCGACATCCAGCGTACCGATACCGCCGCCCTCA
>JACORX010000009.1 GCA_016179165.1 Candidatus Rokuibacteriota bacterium
GATCGGAACAGATCTCACATCCAGCGAGAGGGATCGAATGGCCACTTGACACGGCCAGCCAGCTTCATACAAGACAACATTAGCCCCCTCCGGCAGCGGTCGCCCCCGTCGTGGCCGCCATCTCCCTAACATAATCGCCCATACTCAGACACCGGGCCCCCCAGGCCCCCCCAGGAGCCGATGCCACAGCGCTGGGCCCCGTCGTGACCCAGAACATCCGCATGCAGGGGGTCACGGTGGGCAGCCGCGAGCCCTTCGAGGACATGGTGCGCGCCATGGAGCTGTGGCAGACCAGGCCGCCCATCGACGACAGCGTGTTCGGCTTCGAGCAGGTCGGCGAGGCGATCACGGCCCTGCCGGCGGGCCGGCACTTCGGCAAGGTCTGCATCCGCTTCTGAGCCGCCCCCGAGCAGCTACCGCTCGGCGCTCGGCTATGGCGTCAATCGACGGTTGGTGTCTCGTAACTCGCTGAAATCGCTGGGTCGCCCCGTGGCTGCGTAGTCCCGATGTTGCCACGGTAGTCGCGGCCCGCAGCGACGTTCTCGACGGAGGGGCGGCGACGGCAGGTGGACATGGCGCGCCCGTGATGGCAAGATGAGGACTATTGAGTCCTCATGTTGACACACCGGGTTTCTCCGTGACCGCCGTGCCCGCCACGCGGCAGGTCGCCGACCTGTTCCGCAAGGCGCCCGTGATGGACATGCCCGCGATCGAGCGCGCCCTCGGCGGACGCTCGCGGCGGAGCGTGTTCCGCGATCTGGAGGCGCTCGGCTACGTGTCGAGCTACACGCACACGGGCCGCTATTCCACCCTCGCCTCGGTGCCCGACTTCGACCCCGACGGGTTGTGGCGCTACCAGGGCATCGGCTTCTCGCGGGACAGCACGCTCAAGGCGACCGTGCGGCGCTTGGCGGAGTCCGCCGAGGCGGGTCGCACGCAGCGCGAGCTGCAACTGCGGCTCGAAGTGCGCGTCCACAATCCGCTGCTCGATCTGGTCGAGCACAAGCAGTTGCGGCGCGAGTCCATCGCGGCCGAGTACGTGTACGTGGCCGCGGCGCGGAGGCAGGCGACAAAGCAGCTCGAGCATCGCCGCGCGCTCGTGGCCGCTGGGCTGGGGGCGAGCGTGCCGGTGGCGCCGACGCTCGAGATCGAGGTGCTCGTCGAGGTGATCCACGGCGCGCGGCTGCCGCCGCGGGATGCCGCGACGGTGGCGGCGCGCCTTTCGGCGCGCGGCATCCGGGCCAGCGAGGCCGACGTGCGCACGGTGCTCGAGCGGCACGGTCTAAAAAAAACGGCGCCGTCACGCTCGCGACCCTCGCGGCGCTGAGGCAGGCGGCCGGCGACCTCGAGCGTCGCTGCCGCGACCACCTGCGCAGCACCGCCGGCGTGCTGGCGGTCGCCGCGGCGCCCCCCGGTCCTGCCCCCTGCTGCGGCGGTCCGATGAAGGTCGAGAAGACCGTCTGCCACCGCGGCATGACGCTCGCCCATGGCTGCTTCCAGGTGCGCGAAGTCGTCCACGTGTGCGCGCGGGGCTGCCGGCACGGTGGGCGACGCGTCAGGCAGCGTCACGCAGGGCTCGCCGAGATCCTCCTGCCCCGCAGCACCGTCGGCTACGACGTCATGACCTTCGTCGGGCTCGAGCGCTTCGTCCACCACCGCCAGCGCGAGGAGATCCGGGCCGCGCTGCGGGAGCGCTACGGCATCGTCCTGTCCAGCGGAGAGATCTCGACGCTCGGGCGGCGCTTCCTCGTCTACCTGGAGGCGCTGCACGAGCGGCACGCGGCGGACGTGCGCGCGGCGCTGGCAGCCGATGGCGGCTGGCCATTGCACGTCGACGCCACCGGCGAGGACGGTCGCGGCACCCTGCTGTGCGTCTACACCGGCTGGCGCCGCTGGGTCCTGGGCGCCTGGAAGATCCCGACCGAACGCACGGACGCCATCCTGCCCCGGCTGCGAGCGGTCGAGGCCCGCTTCGGCGCGCCCTGTGCCGTCATGCGCGTCCTCGGCAAGGCCGTCATCGAGGCTGCGCGCGACTTCGTGGGCACGCGGCGGATCCCGGTGCTGGGCTGTCATCTGCACTTCCTCAAGGACGTGGGCAAGGATCTGCTGGCCGGCGCGCACGACGAGTTGCGGACGCTCTTCCGCCGGTTCGAGGTGACCGGGAAGCTGCGCGCGCTGGCTCGCGATCTCGGGCGGGGCCTTGGGGCCGACCTGGAGTCCGCCCGCGAGGGCGTCACGCGCTGGATGACCGCTCCGGCGCAGGGCCACGAGCTGCCACCGGGCCAGGCCGGGCTCGCGACGGTCCGGGCGCTCGCCCAGTGGGTGCTCGACGTCGCCCGCGATGGCCAAGACGAAGGAGTGTCTCCCAGAACTGCGGTGGCAAGGCGACATTCCGCATGAGCTGTCCGGTCTCAGGCTCGAACGGACGACAGAACACGGTGCCATCGCTCAACCTGAAGGACATATAGTAAACGGGAGGCGTCCCCGGTGGAAATGTCGCATTCCACGAGCGTCACGAGGCGATCCAGATCGGCCTCGGTCAGGGGCCGGCCCTCGGCGCCGTTCCAGCCTCGATCGTGCCAGCTCTCGTATGTGATCCCCTGGTACTTGATGATCCGATCGTAGGAGAGCGCCCAGGATGGTGAAGACTGGAGAAGCATGCTGATGCCGACGACGGCGGGCCAGCACCTCATCAAGAGGTGCGGGGTGGCGGCCACGCCGGAGTCACGCCGTGGGAGCGCATGCCGGGTTGGCCGAGGACAGTTGGCGGGCTCCTCCTCGCGGCGGGTCTGTGGAGATTCACGCGGCGATTCGCGTAGTGCGTGCCGTGAATCCTTGGCAGTGTCTGGGAGCGAGACGGTGCCCGGCATGCCCCCCATGGTGGCGGGCCCCATCCTCCCGCCGGACGAGACGGCCGGGGGCTACCCTGACACTGAAACGTGGTGGGTCATGGTGAGTTGCGACGTTGCGTCATGGTCCCCGGGGCGCGGCGGGCGCCTGCCGCGCCCCGTGGTGCGCTCAGCCCTGGAAGCTGATCTTCTTGTGACCGCCGTCGCAGAACGGCTTCTTGCCGGACGCTCCGCAACGACAGAAGTAGGCCGTGTCGGTGCTGGTGGTGATCAGCTGGCCCTGCGGGTCGAGGACCTCGATCTGGCCCTTCACCATGAGAGGTCCGTCCTTCACAGTCGTCACCTTCGTCGCCATCGCATCTCCTTTCTGATCGTGGCGCCTGCGGCGCCTGAGTGCCGGGGACGGCTCAGCCGCGAGCGCGGGCCCCGGGGTGCGGCCCGAGCGCGGCGTCCACCGACGCGGCGCCAGCTCCGGTGAGGAACAGCGTGAGGTTCGCGCCGAGCAGCGTCAGCGCGAACTCGTACCCCTTTGGCAGGAAGAAGCCAGCCGTGATGTGCACGAGCACGATCGCGACCAGCATGTGCACGGCGAGCACGAGCGCGACGACGCGCGTGAAGGCGCCGAGGATCATCGCGAGCCCGCCGAGGAGCTCCACGGCGATCACGACCACGGCCGCGAGCGTGGGGGCGGGAACGCCGAGGCTTCCGAGGAATCCGGCCGTGCCGCCGAGTCCGAACTGGAACAGCTTCTGCGCGCCGTGGACGAGGAACAC
>JACORX010000335.1 GCA_016179165.1 Candidatus Rokuibacteriota bacterium
CGCGCAGCGTTTCCTCGAGCGGGGTGTCCTTGTCGTCCCAGTGGGCCTGGTAAAGGTCAATGTAATCTGTCTGCAGCCGCTTAAACGACGCCTCGACTCCCTCCATGATGTGCTGGCGCGAGAGACCCGTGTCGTTCGGCCCCGGTCCCATCGGCCCCATCACCTTGGTGGCGATGAGCACCGCGTGGCGGTTCTTCCGCGCCGTCATCCATATTCCGAGCGCGTTCTCCGACTCGCCGCCCTTGTTCCCCGGCGCCCAGCGCGAGTAGACGTCGGCTGTGTCGATGAAGTTGCCGGCGGCCTCGACGTAGGCGTCGAGCACGGCCTCCGAGGCCTTCTGGTCCGTGGTCCACCCGAACGTGTTGCCGCCCAGGCACAGGGCGGATACTCGCAGCCCGGTGCGGCCCAGCTTGCGCATCAGCATGGTGGTTCTCCTTTCGCAGGGGAAGAGCATAGGCTAGTCCGTGCTCCGCGAGCAACTGCTTGACGGGCCCGTGATCAGGTCGCAGTATCGCTCTGTCAACCGGAGGGAACGGCATGAATCGAACACGAGCGATCGCGCTGGCCGCGCTGTTGACCCTAGGCCCGTGGGCCGCGACGCCGTCGGTCGCGGCGCCCGAGGGCCAGATGACGTGGGCGGTCCACGTCTCGCTTGCGCCGAGCTGGTTCGATCCGGCGGAGACGCAGGGTGTGATCGTGCCGTTCATGGTCCTCTACGCGCTCCACGACGCGCTCGTGAAGCCGATGCCGGGCCAGCCGATGGCGCCGAGCCTCGCCGAGTCCTGGGCGATGTCGAAGGACGGCCTGGCGTATGAATTCGCTCTCCGCAAGGGCGTCACCTTCCACAACGGCGATCCCCTCACCGCCGAGGACGTGAAGTTCTCCTTCGAGCGCTACCGCGGCAGCTCGGCCAAGGCGCTCCACGATCGGGTTGCGCGAGTCGAGGTCGTGGACGCCCACCGCGTTCGCTTCGTTCTCAAGGCGACCTGGCCCGACTTCCTGACCTTCTACGCCACGCCGGCCACGGGCGCCGCCTGGGTCGTTCCGAAGCGCTATGTCGAGCGCGTGGGCGACGACGGCTTCAAGCGCGCGCCGATCGGCGCCGGCCCGTACAAGCTCGCGTCCTTCTCACCCGGAATCGAGCTGGCGCTGGAGGCCAACGAGAGCTACTGGCGAAAGGCGCCGTCGGTGAAGCGGCTGGTGCTCCGGGCCGTGCCGGACGAGAGTACGCGGCTGGCGATGCTCAAGCGGGGCGAGGCGGACATCGCGTACTCCATTCGAGGCGCGCTCGCTCAGGAGCTGGCCCGAACTCCCGGGCTCACGCTCAAGCCCGTCGCCGGCACGTTCACCGAGTGGGTGGTCTTCACCGAGCAGTGGAACCCGAAGTCGCCCTGGTCCGATCAGCGCGTGAGGCTGGCGGCGAGTCTCGCCATCAACCGCAAGGAGATCAACAACGCCGAGTACCTGGGCCACGGCCGGCTCAGCGCCAGCATCATCCCCCAGGTCTTCGCGTTCGCGTGGCCGGCGCCGGCCTTCCCCTACGATCCCGAACGGGCACGGCGGCTCCTGGCCGAGGCGGGCTACCCGCGCGGCTTCGACGCCGTCGAAGTGGCCACGGACAACACCTACGGGCCCATCGCCGAGGCGGTGGCGAACGACCTCCAGGCCGTGGGGATCCGCGCGCGGCTCCGGACGATGGAGCGCGCCGCCTACCTCAACGCGGACGCTGAGAAGGGCTTCAAGTACCTCGTCCGCGTGGGGAGCGCGGCCGCCGGCAACGCGGCCACGCGCATCGAGGCGTTCGTGATCTCGGGCGGCATCCGCTCGTACGGCGGCTACCCCGACATCGACGGGCTCTACCGGGATCAGGCGATCCAGATGGACGCGAAGAAGCGCGAGGCCATCCTCCACCGGATACAGCAGCTCATGCACGAGAAGGTGATGTTCGCCCCCATCGTCGAGCCGGCCTTCCTCAACGGGTACGGCGCCCGCGTGGCCGAGCCGAGCCTGGGTCTCATCGTCGGCCACCTCTACTCGGCGCCGTACGAAGACCTGCGACTGAAGAAGTAGCGCGCCCGGGTCAGCCCTTCACTTCGAGGAGCGCCCCCAGCCCGCGGTGGAAGGTCGGCGCGCCGCCCGGGATCATGCAGGTCTCGAGCACCTCGAAGATCTCCTCGCGCGTGGCGCCGAAGCGGATCGCGCGCTCCATGTGCGCCACGAGCCCGGCCTTCTCGCCCCCGCGGAAGGCGAGGAGCGCGATGGCGACGAACTCGCGGACCTTCGCCGAGACGTGCTTGCCCTCTCCCAGCCCCAGCTCGTAGATCCGGTTGTACGTCTCGACGAACTCCGGGTCCTGCCGGGCCGCGAACTCCCACTCCGGGTAGATGTAGCCCCGCGCCTTCTTCATCCGCGCGATCAGCGCGTCCGACCTGGCCTTGCCGGTCTTGTTCGACTTCTTCGGTGTCATGTGAGCACCTCCTGGAGCAGACGTGTATCATACTCGCCCGGAGAGCGCCCATGATCCTCATCGAGCACGCCGTCGTCGTCACGATGGATCCCGTGCGCCGGATCTTCCTCGACGGCGACGTGCTCATCGACGGCGAGCGCATCGCTCAGGTCGGCCGCGCTCCTGACGTCCGGCCGCCGCGCCCGCCCGATCGGGTGATCGACGGGCGCGGCCATCTCGTGCTCCCGGGCTTCATCGACACCCACGTGCATCTCTCCGAGCATCTCTCACGCGGCCTGATTCCAGACGAGGTGCCCGTGGACCGCTACGTTCCGGACTGGTACGTGCCGCTCTACGCCGCCATCACGCCGGAGGAAGAGGCGGCCGCC
>JACORX010000336.1 GCA_016179165.1 Candidatus Rokuibacteriota bacterium
GCTGATCGTCCCGCGCATTCTGGCGGCGCTGGTCGTATTCCCGCTCGTGACCATTCTGGCCGACGCCGTCGGGCTCGTGGGCGGCATGCTCATCGTGTTCTTCGACCGCGACGTCGACCCGTACCTCTACTGGAACACGATCTCCTACTGGGTCGTGATGAAGGATTTCCTGACCGGGCTCGCCAAGAGCGTGGTTTTCGGCGGGCTCATCACCCTCATCGGCTGCTACAACGGACTCGAGACGAGCGGCGGGACGGAGGGGCTCGGCCGCTCCACCACGGACACCGTGGTGCAGGTGGCCATGGCCGTCATCGTGTCCGACTTCTTCCTGACCAAGCTCATGCTGCTGCTCTTCTGGTGATGGACACCGTGGCCCCGGCCCTCGTCGAGCTGCATGACGTTCGAAAGTCGTTCGAGCAGAAGGAGGTCCTCTGCGGCGTGACGCTCTCCCTGCGGAAAGGCACGACGCTCGCCGTCATGGGAGGCAGCGGCGCCGGCAAGACCGTGCTGCTGAGGATCTCGGCGGGGCTGGTCCGGCCCGATGCCGGCCAGGTCTCGCTCTTCGGCACGCGGATCGAGCGCATGAGGGAGGAGGCCATGCTGGCCGTCCGCAAGCGCACCGGGTTTGTCTTCCAGGGCGCGGCGCTCTTCGACTCGCTGTCCGTGTTCGAAAACGTCGCGTACCCGCTGCGCGAGCACACGCGGATGCCGCTGGGGGAGATCACGGGCCGCGTGCACCGCTTCCTGTCGCTGGTGGGCATGCCGGGCACCGACGATCTCCTGCCCGCCGAGCTGTCGGGCGGCATGCGCAGGCGCGTCGGGATCGCGCGCGCGCTCGTGATGGAGCCGGAGGTCGTCTTCTTCGACGAGCCGACGGCGGGTCTCGATCCGACCAACGCCCGGCTGGTCGCCGAGCTGATCGCCCAGCTCAGGGCCGGCGTCTGCGACACCGCCATCGTGGTCACCCACGACGTCGGTTTCGCCGACCTGGTCGCCGACCAGATGGCGATCCTGTACCAGGGGCGCTTCGCCGATCTCGGCACGCCGGCTGAGATCCACGCCTCGTCCAACCCCGACGTCCGGCGCTTTCTCGCCGGCGAGCTCCGGGAGGACTAGCTGATGTTCGAGCCGAGACGCTGCCGAGGAGCCGCAGGCGTGGCCGTTCGAGCTGAGGGGCGAAGCCCTGAGGCGAGGGCTGAGATGAAGTTCGAGCTGAGACGCAACCAACTAGCCGCAGGCGTGGCAGTTCGAGCCAAAGGGCGAAGCCCTGAGGTGAGGGCTGAATGGATCAGCGGCGAGGCGAGGGCTGAATAGTGCCGGACGAGCGGCGCTACGCGCTCCAGCTCCGCATCGGCGCCTTCATCCTGGTGGCGCTCGGCGTGTTCCTGGCCATCGTCTACCTGCTCGGCGCGCGCGCGCGGTATTTCGAGAGCAAGTACGACCTCGTGGCCGAGTTCACCGAAGTGGGCGGCTTGATCGAGGGCGCCACGGTACGCCTGGCAGGCGTGCAGATCGGCCGGGTCACGAGCGTGATCCTGCCGCCGCAGCCCGGCGGCAAGGTGCGGGTGACCATGACCGTCGCGCGCCGTTTCCAGGACCGCATCCGCCGAGACTCCGAAGCGCGCATCTCCACCCAGGGGCTCTTGGGCGACAAGATCGTCGAGATCACGACGGGCTTGCCCGATGCCCCGCCGCTCGGGCCCGGCCAAGCGCTGGCCTCGCAAGACCCCCAGGAGATGAGCCGGATGTTTGCCGAGGGCGCGGGCACGCTCAAGTCCATCAACGAGCTGGTGTCGACCCTTCGCGCTGCCGCGGACAGGCTCGACAAGGGCGGTGCCTTCGACGATATCGGGGCGGCGGCCCGGTCGGCTCGGCGCATCACCGACGAGGTGGAGAAGGGCAAGGGGTGGCTCCACGTCCTCGTCTATGAGGAGCCCGAAACGCTGCGGCGCCTCAACGGCCTCCTGGGCTCGACCCAGCAGCTGATCGCCCGCGCCGAAGGCGGCGAGAGCGCAGTGGGCGTGCTGCTCTCCAAGGATTCGGGCAAGTCGGCGCGGACGCTCCTGGCCGCGCTCGACGGGCTCGGCCGCGCCGCCTCGAGCCCGGGCCCGGGGGACGGCCTCCTGCCCGCGCTGCTGTTCGACCCGGAATACCGGCCGGTCGCGCGCGACCTCCAGGCCCTCGCCAAGAACTTCCGCGATGTCTCCGAAAAGCTCGCGCGCGGCGAGGGCCTGCTCGGCGGGCTGCTCCAGGACGACGGCGACGGCAGCATCGGCGAGGCCGGGGCCGATTTCCGTGCGGCGCTCGCCAACCTGCGCGCGGTGAGCGAGAAGCTCAAGTCGGGCGAGGGCACGGTGGGCGCCCTGATCGAGGACCCGACGGTCTACGAGAACCTCGTTACGTTCCTCGAGGGCGCCCAGCGGAGCTTCCTGCTGCGTTCGCTCGTGCGGTCGACGATTCAGACGGGCCGGACGGGCCAAGCCGGTCAGACGGGACAGACCCCTCAGTCGGGGAGGGACAAGTAGTGGCCCGAGAACGCCTGGTCTATCGCTGCCAGACTTGCGGCTTCGCCGCGCCGAAGGCCGGCACGTGCCCGGACTGCGCGCGGACGGGCACGTACGTGGCGCTCGTCGAGGAGCGGCCGGCGCTGTCGCGCTCGGAGCGGCCAAAGCTGGCCGCCGGCGCCCGGCCCGTGCCCATCGGCGACATCGCGGTGACGTCAGGCGAGCGCATCACCACCGGTATCGGCGAGCTCGACCGCGTGCTGGGCGGCGGTGTCGTCCCCGGCTCGCTGGTGCTGATCGGCGGCGACCCCGGCATCGGCAAGTCCACGCTTCTGCTGCAGGCGAGCCGCTCGCTGTCTTCGCTCACCGGGCCCGTGCTCTACGTCTCAGGAGAGGAGTCGGCGGCCCAGGTCAAGCTGCGCGCGGACCGGCTCGGCATCTCCCCGAGCGGCCTCTACTTTCTGGCCGAGACGGATCTCCAGGTGATCGAGGCGCACGCAGCCGAGCTCAAGCCGCGCGCGATCGTGGTCGACTCGATCCAGACCGTTTTTCTGCCCGGGCTCGAGTCGGCGCCCGGCAGCGTGAGCCAGGTCCGAGAATGCGCGGCGCGCCTCATGCTCTGGTCCAAGGGGCGCGGCACGGCGACGTTCCTCGTGGGGCACGTCACCAAGGACGGCGCGATCGCTGGCCCCCGCGTCCTCGAGCACCTGGTGGACACCGTACTCTACTTCGAGGGAGAGCAGCACCACGCGTACCGCGTGCTGCGCGCTGTCAAGAACCGCTTCGGCTCGACCAACGAGATCGGCGTTTTCGAGATGGGAGAGCAGGGCCTCGTCGAGGTCACGAACCCATCGGGATTCTTCCTCGCCGAACGGCCCCGCGGCGCCGCCGGGTCGGTCATCGTGTCGAGCCTCGAGGGCAGCCGGCCGCTGCTCCTCGAGCTCCAGGCGCTGGTGACGTCGGCCAGCTTCGGGACGCCGCGCCGCACCGTGCTGGGCGCCGACTACAACCGGGTCTGCCTGCTGCTGGCGGTGCTCGAGAAGCGGGTCGGGTTCCCGCTGCAGAGCCAGGACGTCTTCGTCAACGTGGCGGGCGGTGGCCGCGTCACCGAGCCCGCAGCGGATCTGGGCGTGGTGTTGGCGGCGGCCTCGAGCTATCTCGACCGCCCCGTGCGGGGCGAGACGGTCATCATGGGGGAAGTCGGCCTCGCGGGCGAGGTGCGCGCCGTGGCGGGGTTCGCGGCGCGGCTCAAGGAGGCGGCGGCCCTGGGTTTCACGGCGGCGGTTGTGCCGCAGAACAATCTCGCGGCCGGCGCCGCCCAGCCCCTTGAGGTGCAGGGGGTGGGGTCGGTGGACGAAGCGGTCAAGGCGCTATTGGGGCACTGAGGGGCGACCATGGGTATCGTCATCGTGCGGGTATTCATGCTGGCGGCGGCCACCGGCGCGGGAATGGCCTTCGGCCCGCCGCTCGGCATTAACGCGACCAATTGGTGGCTCGGCGGCGCCGGCTTCCTCTTCGGGGTGCTGGCGGTTCTGCTCGAATGGCAGGCTCGGCGCATCCCGGTGGACCGGATCTTCTGGGGCGCCATGGGCGGCACCGTGGGACTCGGGCTCGGGCTCGGGCTGGGGACTGCCTTGGGCGCCGTCTCCCCCACCGCGGGTCCCCTCGGGCGCGGGCTCTTCGGCCTGCTCTTCTCCTACCTGGGCGCCGCGGTCGCGCTCGCCAAGCGGGACGAGCTCGAGGACATGTCGGCCAAGCTCTTCCCCAAGACCGCCGCGCGCCGCGAGGGGTTCAAGATCCTCGACACCTCCGTGATCATCGACGGCCGCGTCGTGGATCTCTGCGAGGTGGGCTTCCTCGACGGCACACTGGTCGTTCCCCAGTTCGTCCTTCGCGAGCTGCAGCAGATCGCCGACTCGCCTGACCCGCTCAAACGCAACCGGGGCAAGCGCGGCTTCGACGTGCTGCAGCGCCTGCAGCGCATCCCGGGGACGACCGTCCGGGTCGAGGACCAGGACTTCCCTCATATCCGCGAGGTGGACCGGAAGCTGATCGAGCTCGGCAAGGCGATGGGTGGCAAGGTCGTCACCAACGACTACAGCCTCAACAAGGTCGCGGAGCTGTCGGGCGTGCCGGTGCTCAACGTCAACGAGCTGGCGAACGCGCTCAAGCCGGTCATGCTGCCCGGCGAGGTGGTGCACGTCCATGTCGTCAAGGAGGGCAAGGAGGTCGGCCAGGGTGTCGCCTACCTCGACGACGGGACCATGGTCGTGGTGGACCACGGCAAGCGGTTCATCGGCCAGCAGGTCGGCGCCACGGTCACCTCGGTGCTCCAGACCACGGCGGGGCGCATGATCTTCGCCCGCCTGAGGGAAGAGGAGGGCGCGTCCAAGTGAAGACCACCGTCGCGGTCGTGCCGGCGGGAGGCTCGGGCGGGCGCATGGGCGGCCCCCGGCCCAAGCAGTACCTGACCCTCGGGGGCGCGCCCATCCTCGTCCACACCTTGCGCGCGCTCGCCCGCTGCCGGTTCCTCGACGGGCTCGTTGTTGCCGCGCCAGCCGACCGTGTCGGGGCGACCCGCGCGCTCCTCGCCCGCTTCAGGGTGCCGCGGGTGCTGGCAGTGGTCGCGGGAGGGGAAGAGCGGCAGGACTCGGTGAGGCTGGGACTAGAGGCAGTTCCCCCGGAGGCGGCATGGGTGGTGGTCCATGATGCGGTGAGGCCGTTCATCACTCCCGAGATCGTCGAGCGGGTGCTGGCCGCCGCGCGCGTCCCCGGCGCCGCCACCTGCGGTTGGCCGGTCCGTGAGACCGTGAAGCGGGTGCGGGACCACGTCGTTGAGACGACGCTCCCCCGCGAGGGACTGTGGCTGACCCAGACACCGCAGGCTTTTCGGCGCGCGCTCCTCGCAGAGGCGCACGACAAGGCCGCGCGCGAAGGCTACCGCGCCACCGACGACGCCATGCTGATCGAGCGGTTGGGCGGGCGCGTCTCCATGGTCGAGGGCCTGCCGCAGAACCTCAAGATCACGACGCCGGACGACCTCAAGGCGGCGCGGGCATGGGTCGGGGGCGGGCGCAGGGCATGAGCTTCACGCGGAGCGGTCTCGGCTTCGATCTCCACCCGCTGGTGGACGGGCGCCAGCTCGTGCTGGGCGGCATCGCCGTACCGCACGAGCGGGGACTCGGCGGCCATTCCGACGCTGACGTCCTGACCCATGCCGTCTGCGAGGCGCTGCTCGGGGCGCTGGCCCTGGGCGACCTCGGCCGTATGTTCCCGGACACGGACCCGCGCTGGAAGGGCGTCTCGAGCCTGGTCCTGCTCGAGGGGGTCCTGGACACCCTCCGCGCGCGACGCGCGACGCTCGTCAACGTGGACGTCACGGTAATCTGCCAGGCGCCGCGGCTCGGCCCGCACCTGCCCGCCATGGCCGCACGACTGGCGAAGACCATGGGCGTCGAGACCGATCGCGTGAGCGTCAAGGCGAAGAGCCCCGAGCACCTTGGGTGCCTCGGTCGCGGCGAGGGCATAGCGGCCATGGCGGTCGTCAGCGTGGAGGTTCCGTGATGCCGCTGCGTATCTTCAATACCCTCACGCGACGCAAAGAAGACTTCGTCCCGCTCGTGGCCGGTGAGGTGCGGATGTACGTCTGCGGCGTCACCGTGTACGACCTGTGCCACATCGGCCACGCCCGGAGCGCCATCGTCTTCGACGTGATCCGGCGCTACCTGCGCTCCAGGGGCTACCGCGTCACCTTCATAAAGAACTACACCGACGTGGACGACAGGATCATCCGCAAGGCCAACGAGGAGGGCGTGGCCGCCTCGGTGATCTCGGAGCGCTACATCGCGCAGTACCAGTCGGACATGGCCTCGATCGGCGTCCGGCCGGCCGACGTGGAGCCCAAGGCGACCGAGCACATCCCGCAGATGGTCGCGCTGATCGGGCGGCTGCTGGCACGCGGGGTCGCCTACGTGTTAGATGGCGACGTCTATTTCGAGGTCCGCCGCTTCCCGCACTACGGCAAGCTCTCGGGCAAGAACCTCGACGAGCTCGAGTCAGGCGCCCGCGTGGACGTGGACGAGCGCAAGCGCGATCCGCTCGACTTCGCGCTCTGGAAGGCCTCCAAGCCCGGCGAGCCGTCCTGGCCCTCTCCGTGGGGGCCCGGCCGCCCCGGGTGGCACATCGAGTGCTCCGCCATGTCCATGCAGTACCTCGGCGAGACCTTCGACCTTCACGGCGGCGGAGAGGACCTTATCTTCCCGCATCACGAGAACGAGATCGCCCAGTCCGAGGGCGCGACCGGCAGGCCCTTCGTGCGCTGCTGGGCCCACAACGGCTTCGTCAACCTGAACTCCGAGAAGATGTCGAAGTCGCTCGGCAATACGCTCTGGATCAAGGACATGGTGCGCCGGCACGATCCCGAGGCGCTCAGGCTCTATTTCCTCGGGACGCACTACCGGCACCCGCTCGAGTTCGGGGACGAGCGGATCGCGGAGTCGTTGAAGGCCCTCGGCCGGTTCCGCGCGCTGGTGGAGGAGGCGGACCGCATTGCGGCGAAGGGTACCCCCGCGCCCGGACCCGACGGCGGGCTCTTCGACGAGGTCGCCGCCCACCGCGCGCGCTTCGAGGCGGCGATGGACGACGACTTCAACACGCCGCAGGCGCTTGGTGTCCTGTTCGACCTCGCCCGGTTGCTCCAGGGCGCGCGCACGCAGGCCGATGACGGCCGGCTCGCGGTGGGCGTCTTCCTCATGGGCGTGGGCGAGCTGGTGACGCTCGCGCGGGCGCTCGGTTTGCTCGAGGCGGGCAGGCGGTCCGAGAGGCCTGTGGATCCGCAGCTCAAGTCCCGAATCGAGTCCCTTCTGTACCGCCGCGAGCAGGCGCGCAAGCAGCGCGACTTCGCCGAGGCCGACCGGCTGCGCGGCGAGCTGGCAGCGCTCGGCGTCACGCTCAAGGACTCGCGCGACGGCGGCGGCACCAGATGGACGCTCGGGTCATGAGCACCCCCGAAGTCGAGGATACCCCTCTCTGCGGGCGCAACCCCGTGCTCGAGCTCCTGCGGGCCCAGAGCCGGAGGGTGGAAGAGGTCGCCATCCTTTCCGAGGGCCGCGGCCCCGCGCTCCAGGGCATCCTGGGCTTGGCCAGGCGCCTTGGCGTCAAGGTCTCCTACCGGACCCGCGACCAGCTGACGGCCATGGCGGGCACCCCACACCATCAAGGTGTGGTTGCGCGGGTCGCGGGCGCGAACTACGCTTCTCTCGATGAGTTGCTGGCCATACCCGGGCAGCGGGGCGAGCCGGCCTTTTTCCTGGCTCTGGACCAGATCCAGGATCCACGGAACCTGGGCGCCATTCTGCGCTCCGCCGAGGCGACCGGAGCGCACGGAGCCATCGTGCCCAAGCACCACGCCGCCGGGGTCACCGCCGCGGCCGCGAAGTCCGCCATGGGGGCCGTCGAGTATCTGCCAGTCGCCCGCGAGACGAATCTCGTCCAGACTATTGAGATACTGAAGAAGGACGGTGTCTGGATCGTCGGTGCTGTGGTCAAGGGAGGTCAGGCCCCATGGGAGGTCGATCTCTCCGGTCCTATCTGCTTGGTCCTGGGGGGCGAGGGGCCCGGCGTGAGGCCTCTGGTGGCCAAGAGCTGCGACTTTCTCACGAGCATTCCGATGCGGGGGAAGATCGGCTCGCTCAACGTGTCCGCGGCGGCGGCCGTTCTCTGCTACGAGGTGGAGCGCCAGAGGTTCGCGAAACAGGCGGAATTGTCTTGACTTAGGGGGACCTCGAAACTAGAGTAAAGTTTTGTGACTGCTGGCGTAGCTCAGGGGTAGAGCAACTGCCTTGTAAGCAGTGGGTCGGGGGTTCAAA
>JACORX010000339.1 GCA_016179165.1 Candidatus Rokuibacteriota bacterium
GGAGCTGATGGAAGCCCTCATTCCGCTCAAGGTACGCTGGTCAACGCTCATGTCCGCCCACTTCTGCCTCGACGAGAAGTTCATGGACCTTGCCGAGAGGTCGGGCCTTTTGCACGTCAACATGGGGGTGGAGAGCGTCGACCAGAAGACCCTGCACGCGATGAACAAGGACTCCAACCGGGTCAGGCAGTACGGGGACGTGATTCGCAACCTGACCAGCCGCGACATCAGCTATTCGCTGAACTTCGTCTTCGGATCGGACGAGGAGGAGGAGGACGCGTTTCGCACGACGCTCGAGTTCCTGTTCGAGCACAAGGCCCAGACGGCCTACTTCAACATCCTGGTTCCTCTTCGCGGCACGTTGGTGCACGAGCAGTTCAAGGCGGACGGCCGCCTCATCGACGAGGAGAACATGGAGAGATGGCCCGGGCTCTCCTGCCACTTCAAGCCGCTCCGCTACGCTCCGGAGGAGCTGGTTCACCAGGTGGCAAAGATCCGGCGGGATTTTTACACGCTTGGCTCGGCCGCCAGGCGGCTGCCCGTGCCCTACAAGGAGGCCCACTTCGCGTCCTGGAACCTGCACTTCCTCCAGCGGAAGGTGGCCGCTCACCTGGACTCGATGCGGGACTTCACGGAGTTCTAGCCCGGCCGGGCGGCGGTCCGCCTCCCCCGTCCTGCCTACTTCGCCGCGACGCCCGCGATCTCCACGAAGTACTTCGGCGCGGCCAGGCGTGCCTCGACCGTCGCGCGCGCGGGCGGGTTCGCCGGGTCCATCCACGCGTCCCACACGCTGTTCATGTCGTCGAAGTAGCGCATGTCGGCGAGCCAGATCGTGGCCGAGAGCAGCTTGGACTTGCTGCTGCCAGCCGCGGCCAGAAGGTCGTCAAACTTCTTGAGGATCTGCTGGGTCTGGCCCTTGACGTCCGTCGCGGCGTCGCCGGCGATCTGCCCGGCGATGTAGATGGTGTCGCCGTGGACGACGGCGGCGCTCAGGCGCTTGCCGGGCTGTATCCGCTGGATGGTCATCAGGTTCTCCTTGGGTTGGCGTAGTGCTGCATGATGTAGCCGGCGATGCTGTGGCGCGAGGGCCGGTTGGGCAGCGCGTCGCCGGGAAACCAGCGCGCGTCTTCCAGCTCCGAGTGGTCCACGCGGATCTCGCCGCCGGCGTACGTCGCGACGAACCCCAGCATGATCTGGCTCGGGAAGGGCCAGTTCTGGCTGCCGACGTAGTGGACGTCCTTCACGTCCACGCCGACCTCTTCCTTGACCTCGCGCGCCACGCAGCCCTCGAGCGACTCGCCGTTGTCCACGAAGCCCGCGACGAGCGCGTACCGGCCGGGCGCCCATTCGGCCTTGCGCGCGAGCAGCACGCGGTCCCCGTCGTCCCCGATGTCGCGCACCATGATGATGACCGCCGGGTGCAGGTGGGGATAGTGCTCGTAACGGCAGCGCGGGCAGCGCTTGCCCCATTCCCCCTCGATGCGCGTGGTGGGCTCGCCGCAGCGGGGGCAGAAGCCGCTCGTGTTCTGCCACCACAGCGCCTGCATGGCCATGCCGCCCAGGGAGAGCATGTCGTCCGGCAGCTTCGTGCCGCGCATGGGGAGGAGCGTCTCGAGCTTCAAGCCTTCCGGAAGTGGGGCATCCTTCGGGAGCTCGGCGGTGAAGCAGGGCGCGCCCCGCAGCGTGCCGAGCCAGAACGGCTCCTTGACCGCCGGTTCGAGCCCGGAGGGCAGGGCGCCCTCGGGCAGGCGGAACGCGCCGCCGTCGGAGGCGACGACCAGCTGCTGGTCCTGGACGAGCAGCCAGAGCCCGCGCGCCTCGGGCGGCCCGCCGCCGCGCTTGGCGGGCTCGAAGTCGGCGCCCAGCACCTCGCGGTTGAAGGGCAAGTACACGGACAGCGGAGTCGTCACCGGGAGGCCCTACTCTCGAGCCGCTGGAGCGGTGGCATGACTTCCTTCGCGAACAGGCGCATGTTGCGCTCGGCCTCGGCTGGCGGCATGCCCGCGTAGGAGAAGACGCCCACGAAGTGGTCGTTGCCGACGCGGCGGCGGATGTCGAGGATTTTCTCGTAGCACTGCTCGGGCGTGCCCCACACCTGGAGGTCCACGAAGAAGTCGATGACCTTCTCGTCGCCGTACGTCAGGAACTGCAGCACGTCGGGGCACATGGTGTAGTCGGTAAAGTGGTGCTCGACGCTCCAGATGGAATCAAAGCCGAGCGGCTCGCAGAGATCGGCGAGCCGGACGTCGTCACGGTAGACGTCGAAGTCGCTGCGGGCCCTGCCGGGGTTCTGGAAGACGGCGGCCATGCCGACGCGCATGCGAGTTCCCTCCTTGGGAGACGAGGCGTGCGCCTCGGCCCGCCAATCTTGCCCCACGATGGACCCTCGGGCAAGGCCGCGATCGCAGATCGGCGATCTCCCATCGGTGCTCATGTCGCGTTCCGCCACGCACGGTGTGCTGGAATGCGACGCACCGCACCGGTCGTTGCCGCGGCTGGTGCGCCAAGTGGCTGAAGTCGTGAGGATCCCTCGATCGTCCCTCGTGGCACGTGGATTGCTCCTTCACGCAAGCATGATTCACATTCCACTCACCAAAGGGAGATTGTACATGCGCACAGTTCTGGGAATCGCACTCGCGTTGCTGCTGGGTATTGGCGTCACCGCCGCCTGGGCGGAGGATCTCACGGGCAAGATCCAGTCCGTCGACACCACCGAGCGGGTCTTCGTGCTCGACGACGGGACGAAGGTGTGGGTCGCCGAGGGTGTGCCGATGGACACGCTGAAGGAAGGCGCGTCGGTCAAGGCCTCCTACGAGGAGCGCGACGGCAAGAAGATCGCCACCAGCATCGAGGTGGCCGAGTAGCATCCTGACTCACCGGCGAGCGGACGGGCTGCCCCCGCCCGCTCGCCGTCATCGGGACAGCAGGCGGCCGAGTCCCGACGCGACGAGGAAGTCCACGATCGCGCGGGCCGGAATCACGAGCGTCTCGCCCGCCACCGGGAGCTGCACGATGCGATCCGATTTGTCCGTGCCCGACATCTGGGCGGTGCGATAGCCTTCCACGATCCCCACCAGCGCACCCGTCTCGGCGTCGAAAATGCCGCCTCCGCTGGCGCCGTAGCTCACGGAGGCGTCGACCATCCGGATGGTGCCCTCGACCGCCAGCTCCCCTTCCTCGGCGATGAGCTGACTCACCGCCCCGCTCACCACCGTGAACTGCCGGCCCCACGGGAAAGCCGCCACCCATACCTCGTCGCCGAGCCGCACCAGCTCTTTCAGCCTCACCGGCGGAAGGCTGATCCCCTCCACCTGGATGACCGCGAGGTCCTTGTCCGGGCTCACCGCGGCGACCACGGCCTTCACGCGGCCCTTGCGGGGGGGCGAGCTCACGCAGACCTGCTGGGGGACGGAGGGGTCGAGGAAGTGGCGCGTGGTGAGAATCCAGCACCGTCCGGTCCCGGGATCCGACGCCAACACGACGCCCGAGGCGGCCCGCTGGACGCCGCCCTCGCGCTCGGCGCGAAGCTGGACCGCTGAGGGGAGGATGTCGCGGATCACGGTGCCGCGGTTGGAGCTTCCGCCGAGGGACGAGCATCCGGCGGCTGCCAGCGCGAGCGCCAGGCA
>JACORX010000332.1 GCA_016179165.1 Candidatus Rokuibacteriota bacterium
CCTTAAACCATAGCACCGGCTACAAATTTCAGTACTTTGGAAAAAGATATCCCTCTATCTTCACATACATCAACGCAGACTATATAAGTTGAAAACACAAAGATCAGAGGTGCAGGCTCCCGAGCCCACTGACGAGAGACTTCCCACAGGAGAACAACGACATGGCGAAGGTGATCGGTATCGACCTCGGAACGACGAACTCGGTGGTGGCTGTGGTGGAGGGCGGCGATCCGACCGTCATCGCCAACCAGGAAGGGAGTCGCCTGACCCCATCCGTGGTGGCCTTCACGAAGGAAGGCGAGACGCTCGTGGGGCAGGTGGCGAAGCGTCAGGCAACCACCAACCCCGAGAACACGATCTTCTCTATCAAGCGCTTCATGGGACGGCGCTACGACGAAGTGCTGCAGGAGACAAAGCTCGTCCCCTACACGGTGGTCAAGGCCCCGAACGGGGATGTGCGCGTTCAAGCGCGCGGCAAGGACTACGCGCCACCAGAGATCTCCGCGCTCATCTTGCGCAGGCTGAAGGAAGCCGCGGAGGCGTACCTCGGTGAAAAAGTCACGCAGGCCGTCATCACGGTGCCGGCCTATTTCAACGACAGCCAGCGCCAGGCGACCAAGGATGCCGGCGCCGTCGCGGGCCTCGAGGTGCTGCGTATCGTCAACGAGCCTACGGCCGCGGCGCTGGCCTATGGCCTCGACAAGAAGAAGGACGAGACGGTCGCCGTCTATGACCTGGGCGGCGGTACCTTCGACATCTCCATCCTCGAGATCGGCGAGGGTGTGGTCGAGGTCAAGGCGACCAACGGTGACACGCACCTCGGCGGCGACGACTTCGACCAGAAGGTCATGGACTGGATCGCCGACGAGTTCAAGAAGGAGCACGGCATCGACCTCCGGAAGGACCGCATGGCCCTCCAGCGCCTCAAGGAGGCGGCGGAGAAGGCCAAGTGCGAGCTCTCGACCGTGGTCCAGACCGAGATCAACCTGCCGTTCATCACGGCTGACGCGAGCGGGCCCAAGCACCTCGTCCTCACGCTCACGCGCGCCAAGCTCGAGTCCCTCGTGGCCGACCTGATCGAGCGCAGCCTGACCCCGTGCCGTGAGGCCATGCGCCAGGCCGGCGTCAGCGCCGGCGATCTCGACGAGGTCATCCTGGTGGGCGGCCAGACCCGCACGCCGAAGGTGCAGGAGGAGGTCAAGAAGCTCTTCGGCAAGGAGCCGAACAAGACCGTCAACCCGGACGAGGTGGTGGCCGTCGGTGCCGCGGTGCAGGCAGCGGTGCTCACGGGCGAGGTCAAGGACCTCCTGCTCCTCGACGTGACGCCGCTGTCGCTCGGCATCGAGACCCTCGGCGGCGTGATGACGCGGCTCATCGAGGCGAACACCACGATCCCGACGAAGAAGACCGAGACCTTCACGACGGCCTCGGACAGCCAACCGTCGGTCGAGGTGCACGTGGTCCAGGGTGAGCGGCCCATGGCCAGGGACAACCGCACGCTCGGGCGCTTTCACCTGGACGGGATCCCGCCGGCCCCGCGCGGAGTGCCGCAGGTCGAAGTGACGTTCGACATCGACGCGAACGGCATCCTGAACGTGTCGGCGCGCGACAAGGCGACGGCCAAGCAGCAGAACATCACCATCACGGCCTCGTCCGGCCTCACGAAGGATGAGATCGATCGGATGAAGAAGGAAGCCGAGGCCCACGCGGCGGAGGACGCGAAGAGCCGAGAGGCGATCGAGCTCAAGAACCAGTGCGACTCGCTGGTCTACTCGACCGAGCGGACCCTGCGCGACCACGGCGACAAGGTCCCGGCCGAGGACAAGCAGGCCATCGAAGCGGCGATGGGCGAGGCGCGCGAGGCTCTCAAGGGCGACGACCTCGACCGCATCAAGCGCGCGCAGGAGGCGCTGACGAAGGCGTCCCACAAGCTCGCCGAGGTGATGTACCGAGAGGCGCAGGCCTCCGCGCAGCCGCCGAGCGGCCAGGCCGGTTCCGGTGACGGCGCGGGTGCGGAGGCCCCGAAGAGTGACGTGATCGACGCCGAGTTCAAGGACCTCGGCGACAAGAAGTAGGGACCCGCGGGGGCGGCCCATGATCCGGGCCGCCCCCGCGAAGCCACCCATGCCACGCGACTACTACACGGTGCTCGATGTCAGTGTCAGCTCCACGCCTGTCCAGATTCGACAGGCGTACCAGCGCTTGGCCCGCCGGTACTCTCCGGACGTCAACTTCCTGGACCGCGATACGGAGGCTCTCTTCGAGGAGATTGTCGAGGCGTACCGGGTGCTGAGCAATCCGACCGCGCGCACTCTCTACGACCGCGGACCTGTGGCCGGGGAGGGGATCCTGCGCCCTGGGAGAGCCTCCCGGCCGATGGCCGGCCGTCGCGGCGAGAGTCTCCACGTGCCGGTCGAGCTGTCCTTCCAGCAGGCCGCCTCGGGTGTAGCCACCGACGTGGTGGTGGAGCGTCTCTCACCTTGCCGCACCTGCCAGGCAACGGGTCTCCGCCCGGGGGCAGCTGCCGCGGGCTGCGGTCACTGCGGCGGCACGGGCGCCGTCTGGACGGACCGGGGCGCGATCGCCCCGGAGACTTGTCCGGCGTGCGACGGAACCGGTGAGCGAGTTAGTGATCCCTGTTCCGCGTGCCGTGGCCGCGGCGCGCGCCCAGAGACCGCTACGGTAGCCGTCGCCATCCCGGCCGGCGTGGACACCGGCGTCCAGCTGCGTGTGCCCGGCGAGGGACATGCCGGCCCGTTCGGCGGGCCGCGCGGCGACCTGATGGTGATCGCGCGCGTGCGCGAGGACACTGCGTTCACCCGAAAGGGCGACAACCTGTACGTCGAGCTGGCGGTGACCGTGGTCGAGGCCGTGCTGGGGGTCAAGGCAAAGGTGCTCACCCTCGAAGGCACGGCGGAGGTCGTGGTGCCGCCGGGAACGCAAAGCGGCCAGGTGCTCCGCATGCGGGGCCGGGGGTTGCCGCGCCTGAGCGGCGAGGGACGGGGCGACCTCTATGTCACCGTGCGCGTGGCCATCCCGCGAGGGATCGACGCCCGCACGCAGGAGCTTTTCCGCGAGATCGGCCGGCTCCTGCCGGCCTCCCCGCGGCAGGAGATGAGAGCGTGACCGACAAGGGCAAGCCGGTCTACATGATCGGCGTCGTGGCGGAGATGCTCAAGCTCCACCCCCAAACGCTCCGGATGTACGAGAAGAAGGGCCTGATCCGCCCCTCCCGCACCGAGGGCCGGACGCGGCTGTACTCGGCCGAGGATGTGGAGGACATCGGCCGGGTGATCCGGTTGGCGCGGGACCTGGGAGTGAATCTCGCGGGCATTGAGATCATCCTAAAGATGAGGCGCCGCATGTTGGACATGCAGCACCAGATCGAGGACCTCACGAGCCACGTGCGGAGCGGGATGGACGACACGCGGGATGCCGCGAGCCGCGGCCGCAGCGAGGCGCTGGTGCGGGCGGCTTCGAACCACTTGAAGCCCGTGGATCTCTTCTAGGCCGGCCCTGAAAGGACGAATCGGCAATGGCTGAAGAACTGAAGGTGGACTTAGTGACGAACGACGCGGCGACGGGTGTGCCTGACGTGATTTCGCTGCTCCCTCTGCGCGACACCGTGCTCTTCCCGCAGGCGATGCTGCCGCTGGCCGCCGGGCGCGAGTCCTCGGTCAAGCTCATCGAGGATGCGGTGGGCGCCGGCGCTGCCATCGGCGCATTCGGGCAGCTGGATCCGGCGCTGGACCAGCCGCAGGAGAGCGATCTCCACCGGGTCGGCACCTACACCTCCATCCACAAGGTGTTCAGGCAGCGGGACGGGTCCGTCCGCATGGCGGTGCAGGGGCTCACGCGCATCCGCCTGCTCGAGATCGTGCAGACACAGCCGTTCCTGCGCGCGCGCGTCGAGGAGGTGCCGGACATCATGCCGGCCCCGGGTGACCTCGAGGCCGAGGCTCTCGCGCGCAACGCCACGACTCTCTTCAGGCGGATCGCGGAGCTCTCGCCGTTCATCCCTGACGAGATGGCAGACGCGGTCGCGCAGCTGACGCATCCCGGGCGGGTCGCCGATGCCATTGCGGCCTCGCTGCCCTCGCTCTCGACCCAGACGAAGCAGGAGCTGCTCGCCACGGCCGACGTCAAGGCGCGGCTCGCGTGTCTCGTGGGGGCGCTGACCAAGGAAGCGGAGGTGCTGGAGCTCGGCTCCCGCATCCAGTCCCAGGTCGAGTCCGAGGTGGGGAAGAGCCAGCGCGACTACTACCTCCGGGAGCAGCTCAAGGCCATCCAGAAGGAGCTCGGCCAGACGGACGAGCGCACCCAGGAGATCGACGAGCTCCGGCAGAAGATCGAAGCTGTCGGGATGACCGACGAGGCCAAGAAAGAGGCCCTGCGCGAGCTCGACAGGCTTTCAAGGATGTCGCCCGCTGCCGCCGAGTACACCGTGGCGCGGACGTATCTCGAATTGCTCGTGGCGCTGCCGTGGAGCAAGGAGACCGAGGACTCCCTCGATCTGACGGCCGCGCGCACGGTCCTCGACGAGGACCACTCGGGGCTCGAGAAGGTCAAGGATCGCATCCTCGAGTACCTTGCGGTCAAGACCATCCGCCCGCTCGGCCGGGATCCGATCCTCTGCTTCGTGGGCCCGCCGGGCGTCGGCAAGACCTCGCTCGGCCGCTCGATCGCGCGGGCGCTCGGGCGGAAGTTCCACCGGATCTCGCTCGGGGGGATGCGCGACGAGGCCGAGATCCGCGGCCACCGGCGGACCTATATCGGCGCGCTGCCGGGCCAGATCATCCAGGGGTTGCGCCGCGCCGAGTCCAAGAACCCGGTCCTCATGCTCGACGAGATCGACAAGCTGGGGATGGACTTCCGCGGCGACCCGGCCTCGGCGCTGCTTGAGGTCCTCGACCCCGAGCAGAACGGCGCCTTCCGCGACCACTACGTGGACGTGCCGTTCGAC
>JACORX010000333.1 GCA_016179165.1 Candidatus Rokuibacteriota bacterium
CGTATAGATCATGGTCGTGCTCACGTCGCGGTGCCCCAGCAGCTCCTGGACGGTTCGGATATCGTGGCCGTCCTCAAGTAGATGCGTCGCGAACGAGTGACGCTTATGCCGGGCCCGGCATTATGCCGCAGAGTGTGGGGGCTCGCACGCTTGGCTGTCCCCGCCTGACGGACCGCGCGCTTCACGGCCCGCTGCAAAACCGACTCGTGCAGGTGAGGGCGGCGGCGCTGGCCGGTGAACCGGTCCCGATAGATCCTGGTGGCGGGAAACACCCACTGCCAGACCCACTCCCTGCCCGCGTTCGGATACTCCTCGCCAACGCCATCGGCAATTCCACCCAGCCGGCGCCCGCGGCGAGATCGCTCTGGTGTTGGGCCCCACCGCGTGCAGATGCTGGGCGAGATCCGCGTTGGCCACGGCCGGCAGCATCGTAACGCGATCCTTGTCGCCCTTGCCGCCGCGGACGACGATCTGGTTGGTGGCGAAGTCGATGTCCTGGACTCGGAGCCGGCAGCACTCGATCACCCGGAGCCCGGCGCCGTAGAGCAGGCAGGCCATGAGGCGCGGCACGCCGTCGAGCCGCTGGAGCACGGCGCGTACCTCGTCGCGCGTGAGGACGACCGGCAGCCGCTCGGGGCGCTTCGCGCGCACGATGCCGTCGAGCCATGGGAGGTCGATCTCCAACACGTTCCGGTACAGGAACAGAAGGCCGCTCAGCGCTTGGTTCTGGGTGGAGGCGGCGACGTGCCCGTCGACTGCCAGGGACGTGAGGAACTTCGTGACTTCCGGCGCGCCCATCTCGGCGGGATGGCGCTTGTCGTGGAAGAAGATGTAGCGCCGGATCTAGCCAACGTACGCCTCCTCCGTCCTTCGGCTCATGTGCCGGGCACGGAGGGCATGGCGGACGCGGCCGAGGAGGCGAGGCCTCGCGGGGTCCGGAGTGCTAGCTTCGCGGAGGGACCACGCGGCGATGTCCCCGCCGCCCGCTGGCAGCTTGGCGTACTGGACGGGCGAGCGGGCTTCGACGATGGCCATCACCGGCATTCTGCTCCCTCTGGCCGGGGAGTATAGGGACCTGCGGCACGTTCCGCAAGTCTCGGGTTGGATACTGTCGGGTTGGATACACTCGAGGCGTCAAGGATCAGAGGAGCCGGGAGCGTCTGTCGCCGGCGCCGCCCGGCCTCGAGCGCCGTGCTGAGGCCGAAGACGCCCCCGCCGACCACGATGAGATCGAAGCTCCGGCTCGTCAGGGCTTCACTGCAGCCGCCCCCGCGTCGGAGCACTCCTGGTCCTGTTGCCCCGTTCCGCCGCCGCAGCCGATCCCTCCGATCACTTGACCGCCGCGCACGATGGGCGTCCCGCCCAGCGTCGGGAGCGCCTGACCCTGCAGCACGGTCGGCACGAGCGCCCAGAACCCTCCCTGCGCCGCCAGCTCGGCCAGCTCCTTCGTCGGGCGCTTGAACGCGGCCGCGGCCACCGCCTTGGCGCGCGACGTCTCGGGCGAGAAGAATCCTGTGCCGTCGCCCCGGGCGCTGAGCACCAGTCGCCCCGCCTCGTCGACAACCGTCACGGTCATCGGGGTCCCCAGCGCCTTCGCCTTGTCCTGCGCCGCACGGACCGCGGTCTCCGCCACCTGAAGCGTCATCTGGATCATCGCGAGTCTCTCCTCTCAGAGTCGATTTGGCGCTACGGGTACAGGCCGCGGATCTGGTGGGCGTCGGCGACGCGGCGGACGCCTTCCATGAGGGCGGCGGTGCGCAGGTCCACGTTCTCCTTCTTCGAGACGTTCCACACCCGTGTGAAGGCGCGGGTCATGATCTCCTGCAGGCGGGCGATGATCTCGCTCTCTTTCCAGAAAAAGAACTGGAGCCCCTGGACCCACTCGAAGTAGGAGACGACGACGCCGCCCGCGTTGGCGAGGACATCGGGGATCACAAGAACGCCGTGGGTGCGGAGGATCGCGTCGGCTTCCGGGGTGGTCGGGCCGTTGGCGCCCTCGACAATGATCTTCGCCCGAATCCTGTCGGCGTTGTCCTCGCGGATCTGGGAGCCGGTGGCCGCGGGCACCAGGATGTCGCAGGGCTGTTCGAGGAGGTCGTGGTTGGAGATCGCGTCGGCGCCCGGGAAGCCCGCCACGGTGCCCGCCTCCTTGACGTGCTCGTCGAGCGCCCGGATGTCGAGGCCCTGGCTGTTCCAGACGCCGCCCTGGAAGTCGCTGATGCCCTGGATCACGGCGCCGTCGCGCCAGAGCATCCGTGCCGCGACGCCGCCGACGTTGCCGAAGCCCTGGATCACGACCTTCTTGCCCTTGAGCTCCTCGCCCAGGCTGTGGGCCGCCTGGTAGAGCACGTAGACGATGCCGCGCCCCGTAGCCTCGCGCCTGCCTGCCGAACCGCCGACCAGGATCGGCTTGCCCGTGACCACGCCGGGCACGCTCCGGCCCTGGGTCATGGAGTAGGTGTCCATCATCCAGGCCATGGTCTGCTCGTCGGTGCCGAGGTCGGGCGCCGGGATGTCGAGGTCGGGGCCGATGAACAGCATGATCTCGGCCGTGTAGCGGCGCGTGAGCGATTCGAGCTCCCGCTTGGACATGCCGCGCGGGGTGCAGCGGACACCACCTTTCGCGCCGCCATAGGGTAGGCCCATCAGCGAGCACTTCCAGGTCATCAGCATGGCGAGCGCCGTCACCTCACCCATGTTGACGTCGGCGTCGTAGCGCAGGCCGCCCTTAGTCGGGCCGAGGGCCGTGTTGTGATGGACCCGGTAGCCCATGAAGACTTCCGTGCGGCCGTCGTCCATCCGCACCGGGATGGACACCACCAGCGCACGCCGCGGGTAGCGCAGGCGAATGTGAGTCTCGTGGTCGAGGTGGAGTCGCTCCGCGACCTGATCGAGCTGGGCCACGGCGGTGCGGTGCATCTCGGATTCGAATTCGGGCATGTCGGCCATCAGGCGGACTCCTTCACGCGCTGCCGGAGCACGGCCAGCGTGCGGCCTTCGAGCGGGTAGGGCTCGCCGCCTTTGAAGAGCCGTCCTTCGAGGACGGGCTCCCAGTCGCGGGCGTCGAGGACCGGCTCCCACTCGATGCGCGGCTGGTGGTTCGGCAGGACGAAGGGCACGGCCTCGTCGTGGGCGTTGAGCAGGATGAGGAAGGTGTCGTCCCGCACCGGCAGCCCTTCGTCGTCGACCTCCTCGATGGCGTCACCCGCCAACTGAAGGCCGAGGCAGCGGCTGTGCCAGTTGCTCCACTCCTCCTCGGTCATCTCGGTGCCGTCGGGTCTCAACCAGGAGAGGTCCTTGACGGCCGATCCGTGGATGCGCCGGCCCTGGAAGAAGCGGCGGCGCTGGAACACGGGGTGGTCGAGCCGGAGACGAATCAGCCGCCGCGTGAAGTCGAGCAGGCGCGCGGCCGTTCCCGTCGGCGGCCAGGCGAACCACGACGCGTCGTTGTCCTGGCAGTAGGCGTTGTTGTTGCCGCGCTGGGTGCGGGCGATCTCGTCGCCGCCCGACAGCATCGGGACTCCTTGCGAGAGGAGGAGCGTGGCGAGGATGTTGCGCTGCTGACGCTCGCGGAGCGCCCGCACGGCCGTGTCGTCGGTCGCTCCCTCCGCGCCGCAGTTCCAGGAGAAGTTCTCGTCGCTGCCGTCGCGGTTCTCTTCCCTGTTGGCCTCGTTCCGCTTCGTCGTGTAGGCGACCAGGTCGGCCAGGGTGAAGCCGTCGTGCGCCGTAACGAAGTTGATGCTGGCCGACGGGCGCCGCCCGCCCTGCTCGTAGAGGTCGCTCGAGCCCGTCAGGCGGTAGGCGAGCTCGCCCACCTGGCCCCAGTCGCCCTTCCAGTACCGGCGGATGGTGTCGCGGTACTTCCCGTTCCACTCGGCCCAGCCCGGCGGAAAGTTGCCGACCTGGTAACCGCCCTCGCCGAGGTCCCACGGCTCCGCGATCAGCTTCACCTGCGAGATGACCGGGTCCTGGTGGATGACGTCGAAGAAGGACGAGAGGCGGTCCACGTCGTGGAGCTCGCGGGCCAGCGCCGAGGCCAGGTCGAAGCGGAAGCCGTCCACGTGCATGTCGAGCACCCAGTAGCGCAGGCTGTCCATCAGGAGCTGGAGCGAGCACGGGTGCGTCAGGTTCAGTGTATTGCCACAGCCGGTGTAGTCGCGGTAGCGGCGGCGGTCATCCGTCTCGAGACGGTAGTACGCGGCGTTGTC
>JACORX010000334.1 GCA_016179165.1 Candidatus Rokuibacteriota bacterium
GCGCCACTTCATTCGGTAGGGCTTGGCCGATCCGTCCGCGATGAGATAGCAGCCGACCTCGCCGCGCGCGCCCTCGACGCGGGCGTAGCCCTCGCCCTTGGGGATGCGCACCTGCCCGACCGACTTGACCCCCGGGCGAGACGAGATGGGACCTTCGGGCAGCCCGTCGAGCGCCTGGCGGACGATCTTGATCGACTCGCGGAACTCGACCATCCGCACCCGGTAGCGCGCGAAGCAGTCCCCGGCCGTCTCCACGGGCACCTTGAAGTCGAATTCCTCGTAGGAGGAGTAGGGCTCGGCCCGCCGCATGTCGTAGCTGACGCCGGAGCCGCGGAGAAGCGGCCCGGAGATGCCGACCTCCTGCGCCAGCTCGCGGGAGGCCACGCCCACGCCCTGGGTCCGGGCCATGAAGAACGCGTTCGACTCGAGCATCTCCTCGAACTCGTAGATGCGCCCGTCGATCTTGTCCACCGTCTCGCGGCACCGTCGCGCCCACCCGTCCGGAATGTCGTAGCGCGTGCCCCCGACCTGGTGGAAGCCGTAGAGGAGCCGCGCGCCGGTCAGCGACTCGAAGAGGTCGAGGACGTCCTCGCGCTCGCGGATGCAGTAGAGGAACACCGTCCCGCCGCCGCCCAGCGCCCCGCCCATGTCGAGGCACCACGTGCCCAGCCAGAGGCAGTGCGAGGCGACGCGCTGGAGCTCCGCGGCGATGACCCGCAGGTACTGGGCGCGCTTCGGCACGTCGATCTTGCCGATCATCTCCGCCGCGCGCACGTAGGCCAGCTCGCTCGTCATCGCGGCGACGTAGTCGGTCTTGGACGCGATGGACGGGTACTGCGTGTACGTCAGCGTCTCGGAGAGCTTCTCGTGGCAGCGGTGGAGGTACCCGATGACGGCGTCGATGGCGATCACGGTCTCGCCCTCGAGCGTGAGGATCGCGCGGAAGACCCCGTGGGAGGACGGGTGCTGAGGCCCCATGTTCATGGTGATGCGCTCGGCGCCGCCGTAGCCCATCTCGAGAACCTGCCGCGATTCGATGTCCATTATTCGGTACTCGTCTCGCCAGGCTCTATTTCAGCCCTCGCCTTACGGCTGCGCCCTTCGGCTCGAATTGCCATGCCTGCGGCTCGCCGGCCCTGTCTCATCTCGAAAATCATCACCGGGCGCTATTTCATCGGAGAGTGGGGCGCCGGGTTGAGGATGATGGACTTCATCTCGGCGAGGCACGGGGCGGACTTGCCGAGAAAGACCTGCCACTCCGGGTCCTGGAGCACCTTGCTCCTGACGGCGGCGCGGTCGTTGAGGTCCTTGTAGGCCCAGAGGTGCACGGCCTCGTTGAGCTGCCCCGCCTCGGTCTGGAAGACCCCGACGTTCTTCGAGTACTTCTCGCGCGCCGGCATGACGCCCTTGAAGAGTCCGATCCACTCGGCCAGCCGGCCGACGTGCGCCCGGTACCAGCGCAGCTCGTAGATGTGGCCGGGCTCGGCCGGCGGCTTGAGCGGCAATACGATCGAGAGGATCTTGTTCTCCTGTGCCAGCAGCACGCCCCGCGTCTGCGGCAGGTAGCCCTTGGTCCACTCCTCGTTCTTCGCGAGCTCACCGCGCAGCCGCTCCCGCTCATTGAGGCTTTCGAACGTCCAAAGGTGGACGACCTGGTTCAGCGTCCCGAATTCCGTGGACCAGAAGCCCTCGAGCTTGCCGTAGTTGTCGCCGCGAATCTTGCGCCCGATCTCGGATGAGTTCTTGAGGTACTGGCCCTGCGTGCCCGGCTGGAGCGTGTAGGTCCGCAGCTCGTGGATCATGGTCGAGTCTCCCTTAGCGGTACGGGGGATGCGGCGTGTCCACAGCGTAGGACTTGAGCAGCGGGTGGCCTTCCCAGTCCTGGGGCAGGAGGATACGCCGCAAATCCGGATGCCCCTCGAAGCGGATGCCGAACATGTCGTAGCACTCACGCTCCATCCAGTCGGCGCCGCGCCAGACGGGCTGGAGCGAGGCGCAGCGCGTCTCGCCGGCGCCCAGCTTCGTCTTCATGAAGACGGCGAAGTTGGCGTCCAGGTTCTCGACGCGCGCCACGACCTCGAGCCCCTGCTCCTTCCAGTCCACGGCCGTCATGAAGGAGAAATAGACGCAGCCGAGGGTCTCGCGGGCGAATCCGCCGAGTGGGAGCCACCGGTCCGCCGGCGCCTCCACGACGAGGAGAGAACCCTCGCCCGATGCGGTGACGCCGAACCGCTCCTTGACCAGCCCGCGCGCCTGCTCCGGCGTCAGCACTCTAGTCGGACTTCTCGGTGGGCGCTGCGCGCCGGCCCGTCTTGCGGAAGTGGGAGATCTGGTCCTGGAGCTTGAGCAGACCGTAGAGGAGCGAGTCCGGAGGCGGCGGGCAGCCCGGCACGTACACGTCCACCGGGATGACGCGGTCCACGCCCTTGACGACGTGGTAGCCGTGGCGGAACGGTCCGCCCGAATTGGCGCAGGAGCCCATGGACACGGCCCACTTGGGATCGGGCATCTGCTCGTAGATGCGCTTGAGCATCGGCGCCATCTTGATGGTGACGGACCCGGAGACGATCATGAGGTCCGAGTGGCGCGGCGAGGCGAAGGGCACCATGCCGAGGCGCTCGACATCGAAGCGCGAGGCGAAGGTCGCCATCATCTCGATGGCGCAGCAGGCGAGGCCGAAGGTCACGGGCCAGACCGAGGACTTGCGCGCCCAGTTGAAGAAGGCGTCGGCGACCGTGGTGACGATGAAGCCGCCCGGGAAGTTGAAGACGCCGTCTTCCAGGGTCTCGAAGAGCGCGGAGTGCCTGTCGCCCTCGGGCCGCGTCTGGTGGAGCTTCTCCCACTCCTGGAGATCCTTGAACTCGGTCCACACGGCGGGCGGGATCTGCGGCGTCGGAGCCTTTATTTCCATTCGAGAATGCCCTCCCGGAGGGCGTAGAGCCAGCCGAGCCCGAGGATGGCCACGAAGAGCGCCATCACGCCGACGCCGCCCATCCCGAGCCCGCGGAGCACGAGCGCCCACGGGAAGAGGAAGATGGCGAGCGCGTCGAAGACGATGAAGATCAAGGCGACCAGGTAGAAGCCCACGGGGAACTGCACCCACGCTTCGCCGATGGGCTCGGCGCCGCATTCGTAGTTCTCGAGCTTCGAGAAGTAGGGGCGCGCGGGCCTCAGGACGAAGGCCGCGACGAGCGACACCACGGCAAACGCCACGATGAGCCCCAGAAATATCATCACGGGCAGATACCCGGTCACGCGCGCGCCTCCAGAGAAGATGGAAAACCGCGCGGAGTATAGCACAGCCGTCGCGCCCGGGATATCCGGCGGATGCGTCACCGCGCGGCGCGGCCCGGCCTTCATGAAGCAGATGCCAACCCGCAGGCCGCTCAAAAAGGTTCAGATGCGAGGCGGCGCCCCGCCGTTCGAGTTGAGCGGCTGCCGCGAGACGAGGGCTGAGTCGATCCGCACGCGAAGCGTACGTCTGTCTCAGCCCTCGCCTCGGGGCTCCGCCCCTCAGCTCGAACGGCCACGAGCGTGCGGCCGAGGGCGCCCCAACAATCATTTTGACAAATGGCGCAGATGAGCCTTTTTCAGCGGCCTGCTAGCGCGGCGGGACGATCCAGAGCGAGAGCACGTGGGTGCGCTCGGGGCCTTCGAAGTTGACGACGCGCGCGGGCTGCCAGTCTCCGATCGGGAAGTCGTGGGACACGATCCGGGAGCCGGGCTTGAGCTGGGACAGAAGCTTGGGCCTGAGGCGCAAGTTGACCTCGGGCGACAAGTACAGCGTCACGACGGTCGCCTCGCTGGTGTCGGCCACGAAGATGTCCTGCTGGAGGAAGCGCGTGCGCTCGGCGACACCCGCGCGCCGCGCGTTCCCCGCTGACTCGGCCACGAGATCCGGGTCGAGCTCGATCCCCACCCCGCGGGCGCCGAAGTCGCGCGCCGCCGTGATCACGATGCGCCCGTCGCCCGAGCCCAGATCGTAGACCACGTCGTCCGGCCCGACTCGGGCGAGCCTCAGGATCTCGATCACGACCTCGGGCGGCGTGCGCACGTCCGGCACTTCGACGCCGGGCACGCGCGCGCAGCCTGCGGAGCCGGCAGCGAGTAGCCAGAAGCCGGAGCACACGGCGAGCAGCCTTCGGATGCGGCTCATGCCGATGGCCCGAACACGTGGGCCAGAAGGAGCGGCTTCACGTCGGTCGCCCGCACGACATCCGCGGGAACGAGCCCGGCCTCGCTCGAGATCAGCATGGGACCCGCCTCGGGGGTCTCGGGGAGGCGGCCGTGGGAACCCCGCACCAGGCTCGCGTCGAGCGGGATCACGTCCATGAGGTACCGGAACCCCGCCGCCTTCCTGAGAAGCGTCCAGCCCACCTTGAGCTTGGGGGCCCGGAGCGCCGGATCCAGGAATAGCTCGACCGGATCGTAGCCGGGCTTGCGGTGGATATCGACGGTGCGCGCGAAGTCCGGCGCCACTTGGTCGTCCAGCCAGTAGTAGTAGGTGAACCAGCGATCGCGGGCGGCCAGCGCCACCAGCTCCCCCGAGCGCGCATGATCGAGCCCGTGCGCGCGCTTCCCCTCGTCGTCGAGCACGGCCGCGACGCCCGGGAGCGCCTCGAGGAGCTGCTTCACCTCGGCGACCCGTTCGCCGCGTCGCACGTAGACGTGCGCCACCTGGTGGTCCGCGACGCAAAAGGCCTCGGACGCCCCGGCGTCCAGGATCTCCCGCCCGAGCTCGGTCCTCACCCGGATCAGCCCGGCCTCGCGCAGCGCGCGGTTCGGATGGACTGCACCGCTGACCTCGGTGATACCGTACTCCGAGAGCACGACGACCCGCGTCCCGTCGGGCCGCACGTGCCGGATCAGCTCCCCGCAAAGCGCGTCGACGGCGACGAGGTCCTTCCGGAGATCGGGGTGGCGGGGACCCAAGCGCTGCAGATTGTAGTCGAGGTGTGGCAGGTAGACGAGCGTGAGTGTCGGCCGGCGTGTGTCGTAGACGTGCCGGGCGCAGTCGGCGATCCACCGGCTCGATGTGATGTCCGCAGTCGGACCCCAGAAGTTGAACAACGGAAAGGTGCCGAGCTTGCCCTGGAGCTCCGCGCGAAGCTCGGGCGGCTCCGTGTAGATGTCGGGGAGCTTCCGGCCGTCCGCCGGGTACATGGGCCGTGGCGTGACGGCGTAGGTGGCGGTCGAGTACATGTTGTACCACCAGAAGAGATTCGCGCAGGTGAAGGCCGGGTCGCGCCGCGCGGCCGTCTCCCAGATTTTCTCTCCGGCCACGAGCCGGTTGGACTGCCGCCAGAGCCAGACCTCGCCCAGGTCGCGGAAGTACCACCCGTTGGCGACCGCGCCGTGGTCTCTCGGCGGGAACCCCGTGGTGAAGGTGGACTGGACGGAGCAGGTGACGGCGGGCAGGACCGGCTCGAGCGGCCGCGCGCAACCCTCGCGGGCCAGCGCCTGGAGATTCGGTGTCGCGTCGCCGAGAAGGTCACCGGTCAGGCCGACGACGAGCAGGGCGACGGTCCGGTGCATGATGCCCCGGCGTCAGCGCTTCACGATGGGCTGTTGGCCCCGCAGGACCGAGTTCCCCTCCCACATCTTGGTCTGGTCGATCGCCGGGCTGTCCGCCGCGGGGCCGAGGTCCAGCCGGCCGCTCTGGCTGAAGAAGGTGACGGGGTTCTGCCACACGATCCGCTCGATGTCCGCCTCGGAGATCCCGCTCTCGCGCATGAGGGCGGCGGTCTTGGGGACCTTCAGCGGGTCGCTCACGCCCCAGTCGGCCGCGCTGTTGATCAGGATCCGGTCTGGACCATACCGCTTGACGAGGGCGACCATGCGCGGCTCGTCCATCTTCGTGAAGGGGTAGATCGAGTGGCCCGCCCAGCACGCGCTCTCGAGCACGAGCGGCAGCGTCTCCTCGGTGTTGTGGTCGATGAGCGCCCGCTCCTCGGGGAATCCCACCTCCCGGATGAGTGCCAAGCTCCGCTCGGTTCCACGCTTCTTGTCGCGATGCGGGGTGTGGATCAGCACCGGCAGGTCGAACCGGATCGCCAGCTCGAGCTGCGCGGCGAAGTACTTGTCTTCCTCCGGCGTCATGTCGTCGTAGCCGATCTCGCCCACCGCCACGACCCCGTCCTTGGAGAGGTAGCGCGGCAGCAGGTCGATCACGCCCTGGGCGATCCGCGCCGTGTTGGCCTCCTTGGGGTTGAGAGAGAGCGTGCAGAAGTGCCGGATGCCGAACTGGCCGGCCCGGAACCGCTCCCAGCCCACCAGCGAGGCGAAGTAGTCCTCGAAGGAGCCCACGTGCGAGCGCGGCTGCCCCATCCAGAACGACGGCTCCACGACGGCCGCGATGCCCGCCCCGGCCATCGCGTCGTAGTCGAGCGTGGTCCGGGACGTCATGTGGATGTGCGGGTCGAAGAGCTTCATGGTCGGTCTCCCCTCTCTCCGGTGAGTCGCCCCCCTGTGAGTTTCCCGATGTCGGGCGGAACGCTCCGCCCGGCCGCCCGCCGCTCGGAGGCAAAGTCCGCGGCCATCCGGCTGAGCTCGGAAGTCACGCGGCCGTCGCACCCGATGACCCGCGCCAGCGCGACCCCCGTAAACAGCGCCTTGAGAACCATCTGGTTGAAGTTGAGCTCCGGGAAGTACCGCGCCGGATATGGGTTCTCACACGCGATCGCTTCGAAGAGCGGCTGGATATGGCTCCGGCACGCGTCCACGGCGATCTCGAGGAATCGCTCAGGCACCGGGAGCAGAGGCAAAGCCCGCAGGACGGCCCGCCGCTCGGCGCCGTCGCCCTGCCGGTAGCACTCTTCCACGAGCGCCTCCAACTCGGCCTCGGACCAGTGGGCGGCCGCCGCGGCAAGCAGCGCGACCCGGCCGAGATCGTGCGCTTCCCAGGTCCCGATCGGCCAGCTCACGCCGGCCCCGGCCAGCCGCGCGATCTCCTCCTCGGTGGGCGCGAGGCAGGCCCGGCCGAGCCGCCGGGTCGCGGCCGTGAAGGCCTCCAGGAGCGCGCCGCGGTCCGGCGCGGCCCCGATCGCCGCGGACGTCCGCGCGAGCCACTCACGGGACGGCGGCTCGATCCGACGCTCCACGAGCTCCCGAAGCAGCTGTTCCAACTGCGATGAGGTCAGCGTCACCAAGTGGCCCTCGGCTCTCCCGCTAACGGCCCGGATCCCTCGCGCACTGAGCGCGCCTCGCCCGAGCCCGGGCGCCGAGCATAGCCGAAGGGGGAATGCGACCGCAAGCGCCTTGCCTCGTCGGCTTGACACTCCGCTCGGGTCCTTGCTACGGTCTACATCGCCGCGGCCGGGCGGGTCACGATCCGGTACGGCTGCGTGCCAGCCATGAGCGCCCACCTTCAGAAGATCACCGTCGCGTACGAGTACCCGGTGTACTTCACGGCCGACCTCTTCGCGGCGCACAACCCCGACCTCGTCGAGGCCGTGGCCCGGAAGGAGCCGGGGCGCCGGCACCGAATCTTCGCCGTCGTAGAGCGCGCGGTGGCCGAGGCCCGGCCCCGCCTCCTCGGCGACATCCGTGCGTACGCCGAGTGTCACCGGGATCGCCTGGAGCTCGCGGCCGACCCCCTCGTCGTGGAGGGTGGCGAGGCCGCCAAGAATGACGCGGCGGGGCTGGCGCGGCTCCAGGGCCGTTTCCAGGCGGCACGGATGGACCGCCAGTCGCTCGTCGTGATCGTCGGGGGCGGCGCGCTCCTCGACATGGCGGGCTACGCGGCGGCCACAGTGCACCGCGGCCTCCGAATCGTCCGGGTGCCGACCACCGTGCTCGGCCAGAATGATGCGGGGATCGGCGTCAAGAACGGGATCAACGCGTACGGCGCCAAGAACTTCCTCGGCACCTTCGCCCCGCCGTTCGCCGTGCTCAACGACGTCCGCTTCCTCGAGACGCTCCCGCGGAGGGAGGCAATAGCCGGGATGGCCGAGGCGGTCAAGGTGGCCCTGATCCGTGACGCGGCCTTCTTCGGCTGGCTCACCGACCACGCCACCGCCCTGGCCTTGTGCGAGCCGGAAGCCGTCGCGCACCTGGTCCGGCGCTGCGCCGAGCTGCACCTGGACCACATCGCCACCTCCGGCGACCCCTTCGAGCTGGGCAGCGCCCGGCCGCTTGACTTCGGCCACTGGGCCGCCCACAAGCTCGAGTCCCTCTCCACGCACCGCCTGCGCCACGGCGAGGCCGTCGCCATCGGGATGGCGCTCGACGTTCTTTACTCGCAGGAGGTCGGGCTGCTCCGGGCGACCGCGGCGGAAGCCGTCCTCGGCCTGCTCGAGCGGCTGGGGTTCCGGCTCTGGGACCCGTGCCTCGAGCCGGCCGGCGCCGACGGCGCACGGCCGGCGGTGCTGGACGGCCTCGCCGAGTTCCGGGAGCACCTGGGCGGCGAGCTGACCATCACGCTCCTGCGCGAGATCGGGCACGGCGTCGAGGTCCGGGAGATGCGCGATGACCTCGTCCTGCGCGCCCTGGACCGCCTCCACAGGCGCGACGCCGGCCGGTGAGACTCTCCGCTCCAGGCCGCCCGCACCTCACCTACTGCACGAACATCCACCCCGGCGAGAGCTGGGAGGAAGTCCGGGCCAATCTCGAGCGCTATGTCCTGGCGGTGAAAACGCGCGTGGCGCCGGACCGCGCGTTCGGGATCGGTCTCCGGCTGTCCGCCCAGGCCGCCGAGGCGCTGGCGCAGCCGCGGGAGCTCGAGGCGTTCCGGGAGTTCCTCGATCGCCATGGACTCTACGTCTTCACCATCAATGGCTTCCCGTACGGCCCCTTCCACGGCGTCCGCGTCAAGGAGGAGGTATACCTCCCCGACTGGCTGGACGAGTCGCGGCTCGTGTACACGGATCGGTTGGCGAATCTCCTGGCGAGTCTGCTCCCGCTCGAGCCGGGACTGGAGGGGAGCGTCAGCACGGCGCCGGGCGCCTTCCGGGCGCGCGTCGGCGGGGACGCCGACGTCGCCCGCATGGCCGACCTCATGCTGCGCCACGTCGCCACGCTCCACCGAATCCGTGAGGAGACCGGGAAGACGATCACGCTGGCCATCGAGCCGGAGCCCTGCTGTTACCTCGAGACGGTGAGCGAGACGGTAGCGTTCTTCGAGCGGTGGCTGCTCTCGCGCTCGGCGGTCTCGCGGTTCGCCGACACGGCCGGGCTCGACCGCGGCGCGGCCGAAGCCGCGCTCCGCCGGCACATGGGCGCCTGCTTCGACACCTGTCACATGGCCGTGGAGTTCGAGGAGCCGCGCGCGGCCCTCGACGCGTTCCCGGCGGCCGGAATCCGGGTCGCGAAGGTGCAGCTCAGCGCAGGGCTCGCGGTACCCCTCGACGGCAAGGACCCGGCGGCGCTGCGCGCTCTGCGAGCATTCGCCGAGGGTGTGTACCTCCACCAGGTGGTCGAGCGACGGGATGGACAGCTCACGCGTTTCCTGGACCTCCCTGAGGCGCTGAGCGCGGCTGCCACGGCCGAGCCCGGGCCGCGTGAGTGGCGCGTCCACTTCCACGTGCCGCTCTTCCGCCGCGAGCTCGGGCCGTTCCTCAGCACCCAGGACTACCTGCGCGACGTGCTGGATCTGCTGGCCCGAGAGGATCGGTCCGGCCACCTCGAGGTCGAAACCTACACGTGGGACGTCCTGCCCGAGGAGTACCGGCGTGAGGACATCGTCACCGCCGTGGCCCGCGAGCTCCACTGGGTGATGGAGAGATTGTCCGCGTGAGCTGGGGCGTCTGCCTCCGGCTCGGGCGGGTCTCCAACCTGCCGACGGTCTGGACCAACGTGCTGGCGGGCGCCGCGCTGACGGGCGTCTCCGTCGCGCCGGGACCGCTGGCTTTCCTTGCCTTGGCACTCTCGCTCTTTTACATCGGCGGCATGTATCTCAACGATGCCTTCGACCGGGAGATCGACGCCCGGGAGCGTCCCGAGCGCCCCATCCCGGCCGGGCTCGTGAAGGCGACGACGGTGTTCGCAGCCGGCTACGGCCTGCTGGCGGCCGGCCTCGCGGCGCTGGCGGCGGAGGCTGCCTGGACGGGCCAACGAGGATATGCGTCCACGATCCTCTCCGGGCTCGCCCTGGCCGGGCTCATCGTCTTCTACAATGCGCGCCACAAGGCGAATCCGTGGAGCCCGCTCCTCATGGGGCTGTGCCGCGTGCTCGTCTACGCGACCGCGGCCTTCGCCGTCGCCGGGCGTCTCGGGGCGGCGGTGGTGATCGGCGCGACCGTGCTCCTCTCGTACCTCATCGGGCTGACCTACGTGGCGAAGCAGGAGAACCTGGCCGCGCTCCGAAACCTCTGGCCGCTCGTGTTCCTCGCCGCGCCGTTCGTGTACGGGATCCCGGCGCTCACCGGCGGCCGGACCGGGGCCGCGCTCTACCTGGGCTTCCTCGCCTGGGTCTGCTATGGCGTCTGGCTCCTCGTGCGGCCCGGGCGTGCCGACATCCCCCGCGCGGTCGTCAGCTTCATCGCCGGGATCTCGCTGCTCGACGGGCTGCTCATGGCCGGCGCGGGAGCGCCCGGCGCCGCCGCGTGGGGCGCAGGCGGCTTCGGCCTCACCCTCTTTCTCCAGCGCTACGTGCGGGGCACCTAACAGGGCGCCGATAAGGGCCCATCTGCGGCATTTCGCAAAGGCATTGGGGCGCCCTCGGCCGCGGGCTCGTGGCAGTTCGAGCTGAGGGGCGAAGCCACGAGGCGAGGGCTGAACGGTGTACGGTTCGTCTGCGGAATTGACTCAGCCCTCGTCTCACGACGGCATACGCCGTCGTTCAACTCGAAAAGCGGGGCGCCGCCTCGCATCTGGACCCTTCTCGTCGGCCTGCGCCCATGGAGGGCTACTTCCCGGCGGACGCGCGGGCCTGGTCACCCAGGGAAGACAGGAAGGCGATGACCCTCCACAGCTCGTCGTCGGACAGACGGTCCTTCCAGCTGGGCATGGCGCTGCCGGGACGGCCGGTGATGAGGGTCACGAAGACGAAAATCGGATCGAGGTAGGCCTTGCCGACCAGAATCGAGCCATCGAAGGCTTCCTGCCCGTCAACACCGTGGCACCGGCCCGCACAGCGCAAATTGAAGAACGCCCGGCCCTCGGCAATCATGTCGGGCGATCTCAAGTTCGACGGCGGCTTGAAATCCTGGGCCTGTGCGATGGATGGGAGCCACGCCAGTCCCACAAGCGCCGTCACGAGCCACCGTCGCATCGTCTTTATCCCGGCGCCGGGGGCGGGGCCCCCGGCGCCTCAGCGTCGAGCCGTCTAGTTCGCGGGCACGATCTTGTAGATCCGGTCGTTGGCGCGGCCGGGCGCGGTATTGTCCGAGACCAGGACGTAGAGCTCGCGGTCCTCGTCCTGGGCGAAGCCCAGCACGTAGGAGTGGAAGTTCATGTTGGTCACCTCCACGTCCTCGACGGCCCACATGGCACCCGCCTGGGTGGGCGGCCGGGCCACCAGCAGCAACCCCTGGGGCTGGGTGAAGGACCTGCTCCAGTCGCCGAAGACATACGATCCCGCGAGATTCGGCATCGCCTTGCCGCGATAGACAAACCCGCCGGTGATGGAGATGCCCTTGCCTTCCTTGATCACGTTGATATTGCCGTACTCGATGATGGGCATCAGCAGGCCGGTCTTGTCGCAGGTCTGCGGGGCGCTGGGGTTGCTGGGGTCGTCGGGGTTGAAGC
>JACORX010000032.1 GCA_016179165.1 Candidatus Rokuibacteriota bacterium
GCCCACGAGCCGCTGGATCTCCTGCGAGCGCCCGGAGGGCCCGCTCCGCTCGCGGTTCATGCGCGTGTTGGTCGAGCGCGGCAGCATGCCGTACTCCGCTGTCACCCAGCCCTTGCCCTGTCCCTTGAGAAAGGGCGGCACCTTCTCCTCGATGGACGCCGTGCAGATGACCTTGGTGTCGCCGAACTCGACCAGGACCGAGCCCTCGGGATGCCGCAGGTAGTCGCGGGTGATCCGGACCGGGCGCAGCTGGTCCGAGGCCCGGCCGCCGCGCCTGACGGTCATCGAGCGGCCCCACTCCTGACCGGTCGTGTTTGGACTGTACGCACCCGCTGGTCGTAGCGGCGCTTGTACTCGGCGAGGCTCGCGTAGATGGCGCGGGCGATCGCTTCCCGGTGCTCAGCGGAAGAGAGCTTCTTCTCCTCCTTCGGGTTCGTCAGGAAGCCTATCTCGATCAGGATGGCCGGCATGGCGGCGCCGCCCAGCACGTAGAAGCCCGCCTGCTTCACGCCGCGGTTGGTGAGGCGGAGCGACTGGGTCATCGAGTCCTGGACGGTCTCGGCAAGGACGCTCGACTCCTGCTGGAATTCGGACTGGGCCATGTCCCAGAGGATGCTCTTGAGGAGATCCGTCTTCTGCCGCGACTGGGGGCTCTCGAGCCGGACGGCCTCGTTCTCGATGGCGGCGATCTGCCGGGCCTCGTTGTCCGTCGCCTCGGAGGAGAGGAAGTAGGTCTCGACGCCCTCGGAGACCGAGCGCGGATGCGCGTTGGCGTGGATGGAGACGAAGAGGTCGGCGCGCTGCTTGTTGGCGAAGTTGGTCCGCTCGCGGAGCGGCACGAAGACGTCCGTGCTGCGCGTCAGGACCACCTTGATGCCCAAACCGTCTTCGATCATGCGCGCGGCGCGCCGGGTCACATCGAGCACCACGTGCTTCTCCTGCACGCCGGTGGGCCCCCTGGCGCCGGGGTCATGGCCGCCGTGGCCCGCGTCGAGCACGATCAGCTTGAGCGGCGGCCCGCCGCCGTTATTGGCGCGCGGACCTCCAGTGCCCGCGCTCGCCTTCGCGCGGTAGATATCCACGACCACGCGGAAAGGATCCCGGAGCGACGCGGTCTTGACTTCGGCGGCGGGGCCCTCGAGGGCGATGTTGAGCACGCCGTCGGGCCCGGCCGCCTCGAGACGCGCCTCCGTGACGAGCCCGTCGCCGATCTCCTCGAGATGGACGCCCGACACGTTGAGGCCGCTCAGCCTCACGCGGATCTCGCTGCGGCCGGACGCAGTGAGGTACGACAGCCCGGCAGCCGCTTCGACGACGACCCGGGTGAAGGACGGGTAGGAGCGGTAGCGCAGCTCCTCGAAGGCCACACCGGAATCCACGCGCGTAACGGGCGGCCTCGCTGACGCCACGGCGGGACGCGCCGCGCTCACGCCCGGAACCAATCGGCCCAGCCCCTTGTCGAGGAAGTCCGCCGGAATGAGCCAGCCCTTGGCGGTGACCCGCGGAGCGGTCTCAAGGGCGAGCGACTGGCCCTGGAGGGTGAGCCGTGACTGGTCGCGGCTGAACTGGGCGCTCCGCTTGGCGACCGTCAGCGTGCCGATCTTGCCCTTGACGGCCCAGGAGCCCCTGAGGAGACGGGCCAGACGCTCGGCCGCAACATAGGAGGCGCCGTCGTCCATCACCTGGAGGGGGAGCTGACCGAGAGCGCCCTTCGGTCCCTTGATCTCGACGGCGGCCGGGCGAGCTGAGGTGCCCTCGGCGGGAGACATCCCCGCCAGGGCGGCGCAGCAGAGCATGAACGAGACCAAGAATCGCACGAAGATGGGACGCATATCAGGCTCCCGTCATTCTATCAACGACGGGGCCGCAGGCGAAGCAAAAGGGCCCGCGGGGCGCTGACGCTGCGAGCCCCGAATGGTGGACGCAATCGAAACCAATTCGAACCGTCGCCGAGCTACCCCTGGGCTTCATCGCCGCTAAGTTAATGGCCGTGATTCGCAAGTTGTTGCGTGTACCGGCTTAGAGAACCCCCACCCACGGGAGGTGCTACGAGCAAGCGGCCGGCGGCGGCGGCAACGTCGCGGAGCGACGTAGATGCGTCAGGTCTGGAGGTCGCCCACCGCCGCGGAGAGGGTCTCGAGCTCGGCGCGCCAGGACTTCGGCGGGACCACGGGACGCACGACGAACTTGGAGAAGCCGACGCCGAGGAAGCGCTCGATGAGCTGGCGCAAAGCCGGCAATCCCACCGGCGTCAGATCGAGAGCCCGGGGACGCCGGGCGGCCATCACGCGCGCGGTAGCCGCGTCGATGGGCTCGCGGGCGTAGCCGATGCTCACGCCGAAGTGCTCGCGACTGATCGAGCGCCCTGCCTTGGCCGCCGCTTCGTCGATCACCACGCGTCCCGCCGCCGCCTCTTCGGGCGTGCAGAGCGACGGCAGCCAGCCGTCGGACAATCGCCCGGAGCGCTCGAGGGCCGCGGGCACCGTGCCGCCCAGCCAGACTTCGAGCGGCTGCTGTACGGGCAGGGGCGAGAGCTTGACGTCGCGGAAGGTTCCGGCGGGACCGTCGTGGCTCACCATCTCGCCCGCCCATAGGCGTCGCAAGAGCGGCAGTGCCTCGTCGATGAACGCGCCGCGGCGCTTGGGCTCGACGCCGATGGCTTCGCTCTCCGGCGGGTACGTGAGCCCGGGAACCAGCGTGACGAGCAGCCGCCCCCTGCACAGCACGTCCAGGCTCGCGAGCTGCTTGGCGAGCCGCAGCACGTTGCGCCCCGGCAAGAGTATCGTGGTCCCGAGCTTCACCCGCGGATTGCTCGCCGCTGCCCAGGCGAGACCCACCACGGGATCGATCACGGGGCCGGTCAGCACCTCCGAGAGCCACAGCGAGTCGAACCCAAGCTCGTCGATCGCCCTGACAATCTCGCTCAGCGCCTCCGGCGTTGAGGATGCTCCCGCGGCCCCCACTCCGATGCGGATTTTCATGGGGCGATTCTAGCCTGTTTGCTCGATGGCGTCCTGGGAGACCTCAGCCGCCGGCGCTACACCTCCCACCAGCGGGTGATCTCGCGCTCCAGGGCGGCGGGTCCGGCATAGCGGCCTTCGACCTCTCGGATGAGCTGCTCGACCTCCGCCTCGCTCGGCACCAGGTCGAGGGGGGCGATCGCGAAGTCATAGACCGAGAGCTTCTCGGTCGGTAGGATGGTGTCGAGGGCGACGATCTCGACGTTCCGGTGGCGCAGGACCGCCTCGTAGATCCGCCGGTACACCACCGGATCGAACGGAGTCGGCCCGTCGGCGCCGCTTGCGGATTCCCGGCCCGCTCCACGGCCGGCGTCCGATCTGGCAATTCCCATCTGGCCGGCGACCGCAGCCAGATCGCGCCAGAGGTCGCGCAGCACATGGGGCGGGGCGTCCTCGCGCTCGCGCGGATGGAGCGGGTCCGCCGCGCGGCGCTCGCGTTGGCTCTCGAGGAAGCGCCGGACCTTTTCCGAGGGCACGGCGATCACGAATCGGCACGACGGGTCCCCCAGGAGGGGCTCCGCGCTGTCGTCGAGACGATGGGCCAGCTCGACGAACCGGTTGCCGACGAAGGGCGTCTCGCCGATGAGCAGGTGCCGGGGATCCGGGTGACGCTCGCTCCAGCGGGCGATCGCGTGGCGCGCCCAGAGTCCGGCCGCCTTGCGGATCACCGGATGGGTGACGCCATCGGCCGGAGGGTATCGCCGGCCGGCCGGGCTCGCCTCGAACGGAGGGCGCGCCACATCCCACTGCAAGAGATGAATGCGTCGCCCGGACGCGCCGGCGAGGTGCGCGAGCTGATGGACGAGCAGGCTCTTGCCGGTGCCCGGCAGCCCCGCGAAGAACACCATGCGCTGCCCGCCTAGAGCGCGCACCTGCGCATGGAGTCGCGGGTCCGCCTGGACGACGACGCGGATTTTCATGGAGCGATTCTAACGCTGTTTGACGTCTCCCATCCGCTCTGGCACGATCGCCCGACGATGCGAGACCGCTCGACCGCGCCAAGCTACCGCTGGGTCATCCTCTCGACGCTGTCGGTGACCGAGACGATCTCGTGGGGCATCCTGTACTACGCCTTCGGCATCCTCCTGGCCCCGATGGAGGGGGAGATGGGCTGGTCGCGCGCCGAGAGCACGGCGGCCTTCTCCATCGCGCTGCTCGTGTCGGCTGTCTTCGCCGTCCCCGCCGGGCGCTGGGTCGATCGCGGCGGCGCCCGCCTCATGATGACGCTCGGCTCGTGCGCGGGGACGGCGCTCCTGGTGGCCTGGGCGCGCGTCGAGAGCCTGCCTGTCCTGTACCTCATCTGGGCGGCCGTCGGCGTGACGATGGCGGCCGTGCTGTACGAGCCGGCGTTCGCCGTCCTCGCCAAGTGGTTTGTCCACGACCGCGAGCGCGGCTTCACCATCCTGACGCTCGCGGCTGGGCTCGCCAGCACGATCTTCAATCCCATCGCGAGCATGCTGGCCGCCTCGCTCGGATGGCGGCAGGCGGTGCTGGTGCTGGCCGCCTTTCTCGGAGCGATCACGATCCCGCTGCACGCCATCCTGCTGCGCGGCCGCCCCGTCGACGAGGGCCCACCCGCGCGCGAGGCCACGGCTCGGCGAGAAGACGTCGGTCCGCCCGACCTCAACGCCCGGGCGGCGCTCCGGACGCCCACCTTCTGGTTCCTGGCCCTCGCGTTCCTGATCCAGTCGTTCGCGCACGCGGGGATCAGCCTGCACTCGGTCCCCATGCTCATCGAGTGGGGCTACAAGCCGACCTTCGCGGCGACCGTGATCGGCCTGGTAGGCGCGATGCAGGTCGCCGGCCGGCTGGTGTTCGCGCCGCTGCGCACGCGCCTGTCGTCGCGCGCGGTGACGATGCTGATCCTCGCGTGCCAGAGCCTGGCTTTCCTCATCCTGTGGGGCGTGCCGGGCGCCGGCGGCCTCTTCGCCTTTGTGGTCTGCTTCGGCATCAGCAACGGCATGGCCACCCTCGTTCGGGCGTCGCTTGTCGCCGAGCTGTGGGGCCGCACCCACTACGGCGCCATCGCGGGCGCGCTGTCGGTGTGGTCCACGCTCGCCCGCGCGGCCGCGCCGCTGAGCATCGGCCTCGCCTACCTGGCATGGGGAGGCTACGGACCGATTCTCGTCGCGCTGGCAATCCTCTCCGCGCTGGCCGTGCTGTCGGCTGGGCGGGCGTTGAGGGCCAAGGTCTCCGCACCCTCGAAGCCCGCCTGACCGATCCATCTCATATCGCTTGCCGTGTTACGCTCCCCCCGAGGCGAGCATGCCGAACCTCTTCGAGGAATTTCGAACCATTGTGGCCGCCCTCGGCGCCGCTCGCGCCCCTTACGCGATCTGCGGGGGAATCGCGATGTCGATCCACGCGCGCCCGAGGGCAACCATCGACATCGACCTCCTGGCGCCGCCGGCCGCCATTCCGTCGATCGCCGATGCGCTCTTGCCTTGCGGGTTCGTTCGACGCGAGCGGACACCGACGCTGTTGGCCGAGGGCGAGGTCGTGATGCATCGGCTCAGCAAGATCGTCCCCGGGGACCCAGAGGTGCTTCTGCTCGACGTGATCGAGGTCCGGCCGGGCGCAACCGAACGCGCATGGCAGACGCGCATCGATACCGGCTGGGAGGGTCATTCCGTGACGGTGGTCTCACGCGCCGGGCTGATCGGACTCAAGCGGCTGCGAGGCTCGCCACAAGACGTCGCCGACATCGCTCAGCTCGAGGGGCCGGAGTGACGCCCGCTGAACGGGCCGTGCTGGCGACCTCCCAGGCACGCGACCTATGCCTCTCGCTTCACCGGGCGTTCGTCGGGCCGCGGGCCCTCGAATGTCTCCGCGCGGATCAGGCCGTCCTGCTGACGCCCGCGGAGCTCCGGGTAGCGCTCGGTCTGGCGTGGGCCGCGCGGGACCTCACCTTGGTGCGCGCTGCGCTCGCGAGCCTCCCGGCCGACCGCATCGCTGCCGACCCCGCCCTGTCGGCATTCCGCGACGTCACGCAATGACGACAGGGAGTGGTCGCGACTACATAAAGGTTTGATCGCGAGCGCGGATTTGGTATCACATTATGCGATGGCCACCGCACTCGCCAAGATCCAAACCGCCGAGCCGAAGGCCGCCGTATCTGCCGTCGAGATGGGCGCCCGCCAGCGGGACATCTCCGTTTCCGAGTTCTTCACCAAGAACCGCCACCTGCTCGGCTTCGACAATCCTCGAAAGGCGCTCCTCACCTGCGTCAAGGAAGCCGTCGACAACGCGCTCGACGCCTCCGAAGAGGCGGGCATCCTGCCCGAGGTCGTCGTCACGCTGGCGGTCGCGCCGAGCAACGGAGACGCCCCGCCGCCTGCCAGCCAGGCGACCCGCTTCCGCGTCACCGTCATCGACAACGGCCCCGGCATCGTCCGCCAGCAGATTCCGCCGATCTTCGCCAAACTCCTCTACGGCTCGAAGTTCCACCGGCTGCGGATGAGCCGGGGACAGCAGGGGATCGGCATCTCGGCGGCCGGCATGTACGCCCAGCTGACGACCGGTAAGCCGGTCCAGATCATCTCGCGCACCAGCGTGCGCGGAGCGGCCCACTACTTCGAAGTCCAGATCGACACCAAGAAGAACGAGCCGAGGATCTTCGAGAACAAGAAGATCGACTGGAAGCACGAACGCGGCACGCAGGTGACGATCGAGATCGAGGGACGCTACCAGAAGGGTCGCGCCTCGGTGGACGAGTTCCTCGAGCAGGTTGCCATCGCCAATCCGCACGTGAAGGTCGTCTACCACGCGCCGGATGGCGAGATTCGGGAGTATCCGAGGACGATCAACGAGCTGCCGCCCCAACCTCGCGAGATCAAGCCGCATCCCTACGGGATCGAGTTCGGCGTTCTCCTGCGCATGCTCCACGACACCCCGAGCCACTGGCTCTCGGGGTTTCTCTCGGGCGATTTCAGCCGCGTCTCCCCGGCCGTCGCCCAGGAGATCTGCAAGACGGCCAAGCTGTCGCCGAATGCGCGGCCGCGAAACATCCATGGCACGGACGCCGAGGCGCTCTACAAGGCCATCCAGGCGACGAAGATCATGGCGCCGCCGTCGAACTGCATCTCGCCAATCGGCGAGAAGGCGATCCTCCACGGCCTCTACAAGCAGATCAAGGGAGAGTTCTACACGGCGGTGACCCGGCCGCCGTCGGTGTACCGCGGCAACCCGTTCGTCATTGAAGCGGGTCTGGCCTACGGGAAGGGACCGGGCCAGGCGGCGCCTGCCCCGGAGGCGCCGGCGTTCGCGCTCGCCGAGGGCGAGCAGCGGGACGACGACAGCGAGCTGGCCCGCGTGATTCGCTACGCCAACCGAGTTCCGCTGCTCTACCAGCAGGCGGCCTGCGCGACCTTCAAGGCCGCTCTCGAGACGGCCTGGCGCAATTACGGCATCGCCCAATCCCGGGGCGCGCTCCCGGCCGGCCCCATGGTGATCTTCGCCCCCCTGGCCTCGGTCTGGGTGCCGTTTACCAGCGCGTCCAAGGAGGCGATCGCCGACTACGACGAGATCCGACAGGACATCAAGCACGCGCTTCAGGAATGCGGGCGCCGGCTCGGCA
>JACORX010000343.1 GCA_016179165.1 Candidatus Rokuibacteriota bacterium
ACCCACGTGAGCCCCGAGCACCTGATGAAGGTGTACGACTCGGCCCACCCGCGCGCGTGATGTCGGGCCGATTGACTTCGCCATTTCCACTCAGCCCTCGCCTCGCGGCGAGGCGGCTCAGCTCGAACGGCCACGTTCTCAGTCGCCGCCGACCCTCAACGTACAACTGTTTCAGCCCTCGCCTCGTGGCTGCGCCCCTTAGCTCGAACGGCCAGGTACGCCTCGGGCCGGCGGCTCCCTCGGGCGTGGCGGTTCGAGCTGAGGAGCGCAGCTCCGAGGCGAGGGCTGAGTTGATCTGGCTCGTCACTCGCCCCGACATCTCGTGATGAGTAACGTGAGCGGTGGAGTCTTCCACTCAACGACGGTCGCGTGCGTCCGCCACAAGGGGCGCGTGGCTCTTGCCGGCGACGGGCAGGTCTCGATTGGTCAGACGATCGTCAAGGCCGGGGCGCGCAAGGTGCGCAAGGTCTACCACGGGCACGTCCTGGCCGGCTTCGCGGGCGCGGCGGCCGACGCCTTCACGCTCTTCGCCAAGTTCGAGGCGAAGCTCGAAGAGCACCGCGGCAACCTGTCCCGCGCCGCTGTCGAGCTGGCGAAGGACTGGCGGATGGACCGCGTGCTGCGCCGCCTTGAGGCGCTCCTGGCGGTGGCGGACGCGGAGGTCTCCTTCATCGTGTCCGGCACGGGTGACGTGATCGAGCCCGACGACGGGCTGATCGGCATCGGCTCGGGCGGTCCGTACGCGCTGGCGGCGGCGCGGGCCCTGTGCGCGCATTCTGACCTTTCCGCAGAACAAATCGCGGAGCAGGCGCTCAGGATCGCGGCGGGCATCTGCGTCTATACCAACGACCACATCACGGTAGAGACCCTGGACCCATGAGCCTGGCGACCCCGCTGACGCCGACCGAGATCGTCACCGAGCTCGACCGCTACATCGTAGGTCAGCACGCGGCCAAGAAGGCGGTCGCCATCGCGCTGCGCAACCGCTGGCGGCGTCAGAACCTGCCGGCCGAGCTCCGCGACGAGGTCGCGCCGAAGAACATCATCATGATCGGGCCGACCGGGGTCGGGAAGACCGAGATCGCGCGCAGGCTGGCGAAGCTCTCGCAGGCGCCGTTCATCAAGGTCGAGGCCTCGAAGTACACGGAGGTCGGCTACGTCGGGCGGGACGTCGAGTCCATGATCAGGGACCTGACGGAGCTCTCGGTCACGATGGTCAAGGCCGAGATGGCGGCCGCGGTGCGCGAGCGGACCGAGGCCCTGGCGGAGGAGCGGGTGCTCGACCTCCTGCTGCCCCGCCGGGCGGGGGAGGCGTTCTCGAGCGGGACGCTCGAGGAAGTCTCGCCCGACGCGTCGAGGGACGCGACCCGCGACAAGCTCCGGGCCCAGCTGAGAGCGGGCAAGCTGGACGAGCGCATGATCGAGCTGGACGTCCAGGCCCAGGCCGGACCAATGTTCGAGATCTTCTCGGGCCAGGGTATGGAAGAGGTCGGCATGAACATCAAGGACATGCTGGCTCATCTCATGCCCGGCAAGACGCGCCGCCGCCGGCTCAAGGTGGGCGAGGCGCGGCGGCTCCTGGCCCAGGAGGAGGCCCAGAAGCTGGTGGACGTGGACGAGGCGGTCAGCCAGGCCATCCGCCGGGTGGAGGATTCAGGGATCGTCTTCCTCGACGAGCTCGACAAGATCGCCGGGCGGGAAGGCGCCCACGGGCCCGACGTGTCCCGGGAGGGGGTCCAGCGTGACCTCTTGCCCATTGTCGAGGGCTCGACGGTGACGACGAAGTACGGCATGGTCCGGACGGACCACATCCTGTTCATCGCCGCCGGGGCCTTCCACGTGTCGAAGCCCTCGGACCTGATCCCGGAGCTGCAGGGTCGCTTCCCCATCCGGGTCGAGCTCGAGCCCTTGACGCGGGAGGATTTTGTCCGCATTCTGAGCGAACCGCAGAATGCCCTCATCCGCCAGTACGTGGAGCTGCTGAAGACCGAGGGCGTGACGCTCGCGTTCGCGCCGGATGCCGTCGAGGAGGTGGCCGAGATCGCCTCCACGGTCAACCAGCGCGCCGAGAACATCGGGGCGCGGAGGCTCTACACGGTCATGGAGAAGCTGCTCGAGGAGGTGTCCTTCGCCGCCCCCGAGATGCGCGGCCAGGAGGTCAAGATCGACGCGCACTACGTGCGCGCCCACCTGGCCGCCGTCCTCGAGGACGAGGACCTCTCCCGGTACATCCTCTAGCGCCATGGCGAAGAACTCTGAGGTGCGGAGCCACGGGGTGGAAGCGGACACGCAGGCGATGGTTCAGCGGGCGGAGGTGTTGCTCGAGGCGCTGCCGTACATCCGCGCCTTCCAGGGCAAGACCCTCGTCATCAAGTACGGCGGGGCGGCCATGGAGCAGGCCGACCTCAAGGAGCAGTTCGCCAAGGACGTGCTCCTGTTGAGACTGGTCGGCATGCGCCCCGTCATCGTCCATGGCGGCGGCCCCCAGATCGGCGCCGTCATGAAGCGGCTGGGCAAGGAGCCGCGCTTCGTGGGCGGGATGCGGGTGACGGACGCCGAGACCATGGAGATCGTGGAGATGGTGCTGGTCGGCAAGATCAACAAGGAGATCGTCGGCCTGATCAACCTCCACGGCGGCCGGGCGGTGGGGCTCAGCGGCAAGGACGGCTCGCTGATCCGGGCGCGCAAGCGGCTGCACCGGCAGGCCGACGGGACCATGGTCGACATCGGGCTCGTCGGCGAGGTGGAGGCGGTCAACCCCGAGCCCATCCGGGTGCTCGAGGACGGCGGGTTCATCCCCGTGATCGCTCCCGTGGGCGTAGGCTCGACGGGCGAGACGTACAATATCAACGCCGACCTCGTTGCGGGCGACGTAGCGGCGGCGCTGTTCGCCGAGAAGCTGATCCACCTCACGGACGTGCAGGGCATCAAGAGCGGCGGCGGCAAGCACATCTCGACCTTGACCAAGCGGGAGGCGGAGCGCCTGATCAAGAGCAACGTGATCGACGGCGGGATGATACCAAAGGTCGAGTCGGCGCTGCGGGCGCTGGTGGGCGGGGCGCAGAAGGCGCACATCATCGACGGGCGCGTGCCCCACGCCATCCTGCTCGAGGTGCTCACGAAGGAAGGTATCGGGACGGAGATCGTCCTCTAACACCGTTTCAACGCGCGAGGAGAGACACGGTGGACACGAAGCGGATGTTCGAGCTGTCCGACAAGCACCTCATGACCTTCACCAAGCGGTACCCGGTAGCCCTGGTGCGAGGCGAGGGGTCGCGAGTCTGGGACTCGAACGGCAAGGAATACCTGGACTTTACCGGCGGAATCGCGGTGACGGCGCTCGGGCACAGCCACCCGAAGGTCGTGGGGACGCTGCGCGAGCAGGCGGCGACCCTCGTTCACGTGTCCAACTACTTCCACATCCCCCAGCAGGCGCAGCTGGCGCAGCTCCTCTGCGAGCACTCCTTCGCCGATCGCGTCTTCTTCTCGAACTCGGGCGCCGAGGCGAACGAGACGGCCATCAAGCTTGCCCGGAAATGGGCCAAGGAGCACGGGTCGAGCGACCGCGGCGACATCATCAGCATGCGGGGCGGCTTTCACGGCAGGACGCTGGCGACCGTCACGGCCACGGCGCAGGAAAAGTATCATCACGGCTTCGAGCCGTTGCCGGGGGGCTTCAAGTACGTCGCGTTCAACGACCTCAGGGCCCTCGATCGCGCGATCGACAGCCGGACCGCGGCCGTGCTGGTCGAGCCGATCCAGGGCGAGGGCGGGGTCATCGTGCCCGACGAGGGCTACCTGCCCGGGCTGCGCAAGCTCTGCGACGAGGCGGGCATCCTGCTGATCCTCGACGAGATCCAGACCGGCATGGGTCGCACCGGTAAGCTCTGGGCCTACGAGCACTCGGGGGTGGCGCCCGACATCATGACCGTGGCCAAGGCGCTGGCCAATGGCGTGCCGATAGGCGCGACGCTGGCCACTGAGGACGTGGCACGGGTCTTCACACCCGGCACGCACGGGTCTACCTTCGGCGGGAACCCCCTCGCCACGGCTGTCGGCGTCACCGTCTTCAGCACGCTCATCGAAGACAAGCTCGCCGAACGTGCCGGGCGCGTGGGCACGCTGATGCTGGAGGCGCTGGAAGCGATCCGGGCCAAGCATCCGAAGGCCGTGAAGGAGGTCCGCGGTCGTGGCCTCCTCGCGGGTCTCGACCTGGTGCCGCCGGTGGGCGATGTGGTGGCCGCCTGCCGCGAGCGGGGGCTGCTCGTGCTCACGGCCGGGGACAACACCCTGCGGTTGGCACCCGCCCTCATCGTCGCTGAGAAGGAAGTCGCGGAAGCCTGCGCCATCATCGACACCGCTCTCAAGGCCGCCGCCCCGTGAACCACCTGCTGTCCATCCGCGATCTCGACCGGAAGCACGTGCTCGACATCTTCAAGCTGACGGCCGAGCTCAAGGCCAAGGTCAAGGCGGGTCGGCGGGTCACCCCACTCGCCGGCCGCACGCTCGCGCTCATCTTCGAGAAGCCGTCGCTGCGGACGCGCGTCACCTTCGAGGTCGCGATGGTCCAGCTCGGCGGAGCGGCCGTGTACCTCTCGGCCCAGGACATCGGCCCGGGCAAGCGCGAGTCCGTGCCCGACATCGCGCGCAACCTCTCGCGGTGGGTGGACGGCATCGCGGCGCGCGTTTTCGCCCACACAACGCTCGAAGAGCTGGCGCGATGCGCCTCCGTGCCGGTCATCAACGCGCTCTCGGACCTCGAGCACCCGTGCCAGGCCATGGCGGACCTCTACACGCTCTGGGAGCGGGGGATCGCGCTGAAGGGGCTCGAGCTGGCCTGGATCGGGGACGGGAACAATGTCTGTAACTCGGTGCTCCTCCTCTCCGCCCTGACGGGCGTCAGGGTGCGGGCCGCCTGCCCGCCAGGTTACGAGCCCGCGCCCGCCGTGCTCGACGCCTGCCGCGCCCTGGGCGGCCTCGTGCGGGTGACCACGGACGCGCGCGAGGCGGCGGAGGGCGCCGACGTGCTCTACACCGACGTCTGGATCAGCATGGGACAGGAGTCCGAGCGCGAGAAACGGCTCGAGGCCTTCCAGCGATACCAGGTCACCGAGACGCTTCTGGGATTCGCCTCGCCGAAGGCGCTCGTCATGCACTGCCTGCCGGCGCACCGCGGGGAGGAGATCACCGGCGCGGTCCTGGACGGGCCGCGCAGCATCGTCCTCGACCAGGCCGAGAACCGCCTGCACGTCCAGAAGGGCATCGTGATGCACCTGTCGGGGGCGGCGTGAGCGCGTCGATCAAGAAGGTCGTGCTGGCCTATTCCGGCGGGCTCGACACCTCCGTCATCCTGCGCTGGCTCATCGAGACCTACAGGTGCGACGTGGTCGCCTACTGCGCCGACCTGGGCCAGGGCGAGGAGCTCATTCCGGTCAGGGACAAGGCCCTTCGCACCGGCGCGTCGAGTGTCCACATCCGCGACCTACGCGAAGAATTCGTCAGGGACTTCGTCTTCCCCATGCTGCGCGCCAACGCGAACTACGAGGGCTCCTACCTCATGGGCACCTCCATCGCGCGCCCGCTCATCGCCAAGGCACAGGTGGAAATCGCGCTCGCCGAGGGCGCGGACGCGGTCAGTCACGGCGCGACCGGCAAGGGCAACGACCAAGTGCGCTTCGAGCTGACGTACGCCGCCCTCGCTCCAGAGCTCCAGGTGATCGCGCCGTGGAGAGAGTGGGACCTCACCTCGCGGACCGCTCTCATGGAGTTCGCCAGGAAGCACGACATCCCCGTGCCCGTTACAGCCGAGCGGCCGTACTCCACGGACCGTAACCTCTTCCACATCTCCTTCGAGGGCGGCATCCTGGAAGACCCGTGGGCCGAGCCGCCGCCCAAGATGTTCCTGCTGACCAATTCGCCGGAGTCCGCCCCCGATGTGCCCATCTACATCGAGATCGACTACGAGGCGGGTAACCCGGTGGCCGTGGACGGCAAGAAGCTCGGGCCCGTGGCGCTCCTGGAAACCGTCAACCGCCTTGGAGGCGAGCACGGGATCGGCCGGGTGGACCTGGTCGAGAACCGCTACGTCGGGATGAAGTCGCGCGGCGTCTACGAGACGCCCGGCGGGACCATCCTGCACGCGGCCCACCGCGCCCTCGAGTCGATAACCCTCGATCGCGAGCTCTCGCACCTGCGCGAGTCCCTCGTGCCGCGCTACGCCGAGATGATCTACTACGGCTTCTGGTTCGCTCCCGAGCGCGAGGCTCTCCAGGGACTGATGG